>JBAPQQ010000093.1:0-15919 GCA_049280695.1 Mycobacterium sp. | reverse complement strand
ACCCCAACCTGAGCTCCGACCAGTGGTTCGCTTTCACCACGCCCCGAGCGCCGATCCTTCAGACGGCACAGCAGCTTCTCGGGTCGCAGACACCGGTGCTGATGGACATCGCCACCGCCGCGAACTTCCCGTGCCAACGGCCGTTCTCGGAGCATCTCGGCGTTGCCGAACTGCCCGAGTACCGGATCGTGCCCAGCCTCAAGCAGATGGTGGTGTCGTCGAGCAAGTGGCAGTCCGCCGAAGACGGCGGACCGCTCCTGTTCATCCAGGCGCTGCTGCGCACGTCGACGATCCCGTCCTACCTGCGCGACGACTGGTACCGCGACTGGGGCTCGATCGAACGCTACGAACGGCTGGTGCCCGCGGATCAGGCGCCGAACGCCGTCATCGAGCAGGGCGAGATCACGGTGCGCGGCTGGACCCGCGCCGGGCCGATCAGGGCGTTGCCATGACAGATTCTAATCCTCATCGCGCAAGCGGCTCATCGCAATCTGGTCATCTTCGCGCAAGCCGCTCATCGAAATCTGGTGCTCTTCGCGCAAGCGGCTCATCGGACGTATTCGGCAACGTCGAGAACGAACCGGGCCGCGCCGCCGAGATTCGGCGCGACGTCAACGTCGCCCGATGGGTTGCGACGATCGCGGGCCTGATCGGGTTCGTGCTGTCGATCGCCACGCCGCTGCTGCCGGTGGTGCAGACCACCGCAACGCTGAACTGGCCGCAAAGCGGTGTGCTGTCCAACGTCACGTCCCCGCTCATCTCGCAGGCCCCGGTATCGATTTCGGTCACTGTGCCCTGCAACGTGATTCGGGAACTGCCGCCGCAGGGCGGTCTGGTGCTGGGAACCGCACCCGAGGACGGCAAGCAGGCCGCACTTCAGGGCCTGCTTGTCACCGTGAACACCAGCCGGGTCGACATCATCGACCGCAATGTGGTGGTGGCCAGCGTGCCGCGTGCCCAGGTGGTGGGAGCCGGCGCTTCCCCCGGATGTTCCCGCATCGAGCTGACATCCAACGATTCCGGCACGTTCGCGACGTTCGTAGGGTTGACGGACTCCGCCGGCAAGGAGCTGCGCAGCGGCTTCGCCGACCCGAACCTGCGGCCCGCCATCGTCGGCGTGTTCACCGACCTGGCCGGGCCCGCGCCGCCCGGGATGAACCTGTCCGCGGAGATCGACACCCGGTTCTCCACCCGGCCAACGGTATTGAAGCTCGCCGCGATGCTCGTCGCGATCGTGGCCACCGTCGTCGCACTGCTGGCGCTGTGGCGGCTGGACCGCGTCGATGGGCGGCGGATGCACCGGCTGATCCCGGCGCGCTGGCGGTTCTTCACGGCCACCGACGTCGTGGTGGTGGGCGGCTTCTTGGCATGGCACATCATCGGCGCGAACTCCTCCGACGACGGCTACATCCTGCAAATGGCCCGCACCGCAGGCCAAGCCGGCTACATGTCCAACTACTTCCGCTGGTTCGGCAGCCCCGAGGACCCGTTCGGCTGGTACTACAACGTGCTCGCGTTGATGAGCCAGGTCAGCGACGCCAGCATCTGGATGCGGCTGCCGGACCTGGTTTGCGGGCTGGTCTGCTGGCTGCTGCTGTCCCGTGAAGTGCTCCCGCGGCTCGGCCCGGCGGTGGCGTCCAGCAAGGCTGCGATGTGGGCGGCGGGGCTGGTGCTGCTGGCGGCCTGGATGCCGTTCGACAACGGGCTGCGCCCCGAAGGCCAGATCGCCACCGGCGCGCTGATCACCTACGTGCTGATCGAGCGCGCGATCATGTCCGGGCGGCTGGCGCCGGCGGCGCTGGCGATCGTGGCCGCCGCGTTCACTCTCGGCATCCAGCCGACCGGGCTGATCGCGGTGGCTGCGCTGCTGGCCGGTGGCCGTCCGCTGCTGCGTATCCTGGTACGACGCCACCGCGTGATCGGCACCTGGCCTTTGGTGGCGCCGCTGCTGGCGGCCGGGTTCGTCGTGCTCACGGTAGTGTTCGCCGACCAGACGTTGGCAACGGTGTTGGAAGCCACCAGGATTCGGACTGCAATCGGGCCGAGCCAACCCTGGTACACCGAGAACCTGCGGTACTACTACCTCATCCTGCCCACCGTCGACGGGTCGCTGTCACGGCGGTTCGGGTTCCTCGTCACCGCCCTGTCGCTGTTCGCGTCGATGTTCGTCATCTTGCGGCGCAAGCGGATTCCCGGGGTCGCGCGCGGGCCGGTGTGGCGGTTGATGGGCGTGATATTCGGCACGATGTTCTTCCTGATGTTCACCCCCACCAAGTGGGTGCACCATTTCGGCCTGTTCGCCGCGGTGGGGGCGGCGATGGCGGCGCTGGCCACGGTTCTGATGTCGCCGTCGGTACTGCGGTGGTCGCGCAACCGGATGGCGTTCCTGTCGGCGCTGTTCTTCCTGCTGGCGCTGTGCTTCGCCACCACGAACGGCTGGTGGTACGTGTCGAGCTACGGCGTGCCGTTCAACAACGCGATGCCCAGGGTCGCCGGAATCACCGTCAGCACAGTGTTTTTCGCGTTGTTCGCTCTGACGGCGCTGTACGCCGTGTGGCTGCACTTCGTGTCGCGCTCTCACGGCGAGGGCAGGATCGCGCGGGCGTTGACGGCGGCGCCGATCCCGGTCGCGGCCGGCCTCATGGTGCTCGTGTTCGTCGGGTCCATGCTCGTCGGAGTGGTACGGCAGTACCCGACCTACTCGAACACCGCGGCGAATCTGCGCGCGTTCGTCGGCGGATGCGGGCTGGCCGACGACGTGCTGGTCGAACCCGACCCGAACAACGGCCTCCTGCGGCCGGTGCCGGGCGATTACGGGCCGCTGGGTCCACTGGGCGGGGTCAACCCGGTCGGCTTCACGCCGAACGGCGTGCCGGAACACATTGTGGCCGAAGCGATCCACATGACATTGCCGCAGCCGGGCACCGACTACGACTGGGACGCACCGACGAAGCTCTCCCAGCCCGGCGTCAACGGGTCCACGATTCCACTGCCCTACGAGCTGGATCCGGCACGCACGCCCCTGGCCGGCAGCTGGACTGACGGGCCCCAGCAACAGAGCAAGCTGACCTCCGCCTGGTACGAACTGCCGCCCGCCGACGGCGGGCACCCGCTGGTGGTGATGACCGCGGCCGGCACGATCAGCGGCTACAGCGTGTTCGACGGCTACATCAAGAGCCAGACAGTCGAGTTGGAGTACGGCCGCCGCGCACCGGACGGCGGTTTCGTGCCGGGTGGACGGCTCGTTCCCTACGACCTCGGGCCGACTCCGTCGTGGCGCAACCTGCGGTTCGCGCGGTCCGACATCCCGGGCGACGCGGTCGCGGTCCGGGTGGTGGCAGAGGACCTGTCGTTGACGCCCGGCGACTGGGTGGCGGTCACACCGCCGCGGGTGCCCGAGGTGCGTTCGCTGCAGGAGTACGTCGGCTCGTCACAGCCGGTGCTGATGGACTGGGCGGTGGGGTTGGCGTTCCCGTGCCAGCGGCCGATGTACCACAACCTCGGTGTCACCGAGGTTCCCGCGTTCCGGATCACTCCGGACTACACCGCCAAGAAGCAGGACACCGACACCTGGGAGGACGGCCGCAACGGCGGCCTGCTGGGCATTACCGACCTGCTGCTGCGCGCGCACGTGATGGCGACCTACCTGTCGGACGACTGGGGCAGGGACTGGGGATCGCTGCGAAAGTTCGACACGATCGTCGACGCCAGCCCTGCGACACTCGACCTCGGTAGCGCTACCCGGAGCGGGCTGTGGACTCCCGGCTCGATCCGGATCGGGGCGTAGGCGCCTTCCGTGTGACCGGCCGAGGGGCGGGGCCGGCCGAGTGGCATGGCAAGCTCGGAAGATGTACGCCATCGCTTCGCTGCTGGCAGTGTTGGCCGTGTCGTTGCTGGTGACCAGGGTCGCGACCGTGGTGCTGGTCGCCTCGGGGATGTCCGCGGAGTCCGCGCGGTTCCAAGCCCGATCGGCCTTCACCGGCGCCGGTTTCACTACCACCGAGTCCGAGCAGGTAGTGGGCCATCCCCTGCGCCGCCGGGTGATGATGATGCTGATGCTGGTCGGCAACATCGGCTTCGTCGCAGCCGCGACCTCGTTGATCATCGGCTTCAGAGGCAGCGCTCCGGGCAGCCCATGGCTGCGGGTCATCGAGTTGGCCGCGGGCCTGATCCTGTTGGTGTACGTCTCGCGCAGTCCGTGGGTGAACCGCTGGTTGACCGCGCTGATCAGCCGGATACTGCGTCGCTGGACCGACTTGGAGGGGCGCGACTCCGCGGTGCTAACCGACCTGGCGGACGGATACGTAATCAGCGAGTTGGCGATCGAGGCAGACGACTGGGCGGCTGGCCGCAGCCTCGGGGAGCTGCGGTTGCCGGACGAGGGCCTGCTGGTGCTCGGGATCAGCTCGGGCGAGGGCGACTACGTCGCGTATCCGAATTCTCAGAGCCGACTTGCCGGCGGCGACGTGCTGGTGCTCTACGGCCACACCCAGACTATTGCAGAGCTCGACCACCGCGCCGCCGGTGACGAGGGCGACGCCGCCCATGCCCGTGCCGTGGAGCGGCACGCGGCCCGCGGTGCCGATTCGGGATGACACTCGCCGAGCCGCCAGGGCAGAAGGTCGGCACCTGCCAGCCCTGCAAGCTGCCGTAGTCGAGCTTCTTCACTAGAGTCAGGGCCGGGCATAGACCACTCTGCTCCCGAACACGATGTCCTGCAGAGACCTGCGCTGCCGGTCGACCGCGACCCAGAGCAGCCCCACCGGAAACAGCACGCAGGTGACCGCCCGTAGCAGCGAGACCGGAAATGTGAGCCGGCTCCGTCGGCGGCCGACCACCCGCAGACCCATCAGCACCGCCCCCGCGGTGCAGCCCGAAACCGACCAGCACGCCACCAGGTACAGCACCGACACCACGAACGCCGCCGTGCTGGAGAAGACGACGTTGAGCGACGGGAAGCTGAAAGCCGTCGAGCGCACGACGAGCTTGGCGAGCACCAGGCCGACATACAGCGCGGCAAGCATCGTCCCGACGACGAGGAAGTCGACGACGGCGGCCACACCCCTGCTGACGATGCCTGCCGCGCGCTGCGTTTTCTGCTCGGTCACCGGGGTTCCCGGTCACGTCCCAGCATCCGGTCGACGAAGCCCGACACCATGTCGTCGCCGCGTTCGCCTTGGGTGCGGACGTCGGTGATCACCTCGGCGGTCACCGTGTCGGTCGACTCGCGGATGATCGCGGGCAGGTCGACGCCGTCGATCACGCCGTTGGCCAGGCCGATGAGGTCGAGGCGGCCGACGATGGCGTCGACGTCGACGTCTGCCACGATCGCGTCGATGTCGACGGCCTCGCGGACCAACTCGGTGAGGTCGAGTTCGGCCAGGACAAGTCGCACGACGTCGGTTGCGACGGCGGACACCAGGGCTTTGAGCGGCTCGGCGCTGCGGATGATGGCGTCTTCGCCGCGGCGGGCCAGTTCCGAGCGGGCGCGGCGCAGAAAGCCGCCGACCACGGGCACCTGTTCGCACACCCGATATGCCGTGATGGCGCCGCCGCCGACGGCCGCGGCCGCTCCGGCAGCCACCAACACGACGGGCTGCTTGCGTAGCTCCGCAAGCTCGGGCACCACCGCATCGTAGTCTGCGGGCCCACCGCGAGCGTGCGTTGCGTGCCGTCAGAAACGGCGTGTCGGTGGCACGACGCGCACGCTCGCGCTAGATGGGCAGGAGGCCGTGCTTGCGCTGCACCCGCTGAATCTGCTTGCCGCGCAACAGATGCATCGCCTTGCGCAGCTGAAGCCGCGTCTGGTGCGGCTCGATCACCGCGTCGATGAACCCGCGCTCGGCGGCAATCCAGGGGATCGCCATGTTCAGGTTGTAGCCCTCGATGAAGTTGCGTTTGATCTCCTGCGCCTCAGGCGCATTGGGGTCGGGGAAGCGCTTCATCAGCAGCTGCGCGGCCCCCTCGGCGCCGATCACCGCGATCCGGGCGGTCGGCCACGCGAAGTTCAAGTCGGCGGACAGCTGCTTGGATCCCATCACCGCATACGCGCCGCCGTAGGACTTACGGATCGTGATCGTCACCTTGGGCACATCGGCCTCGACGACCGCGTTGAGGAACCGGCCGCCCCGCTTGATGATGCCGTTCTTCTCCTGCTCGACGCCGGGCATGAAGCCAGGGGTGTCGACGACGAAAACCAAAGGGAGATTGTAGGAATCGCAGAACCGGACGAACGAGGCGGCCTTGTCGGACGCCTCGTTGTCGATCGCCCCGGACAGCATCATCGGCTGGTTCGCGATGACGCCGACCGGGTGCCCGTCGACACGGGCGAAAGCGGTGATCATCGCCGGGCCCCGCTGTGCTGCAACGTCGAAGACGTCGCCGTCGTCGAAGATCCGCAGCAGGATCTCGTGCATGTCGTAGGCCGCGTTGTCGTTGTCCGGCACGATCGAGTCGAGCTCGAGGTCGTGCGGGGTGACCTCCGGCTCCATGCCGGGGTTGACGACCGGCGGGTCGTCGAAGGTGTTGGCCGGCAGGAAGCCCAGATAGTCGCGGACGTACTGGAACGCCGCAGCTTCGGACTCGACGACCTGGTGAATGTTGCCGTAACGAGCCTGGGCATCGGCGCCGCCGAGCTCGTCGAGGCTGACGTCCTCGCCGGTGACGTCCTTGATCACGTCGGGCCCGGTGACGAACATGTAACCCTGGTCGCGTACCGCGATGACGAGGTCGGTCTGAATGGGCGAATAGACCGCTCCCCCAGCGCATTTGCCCAGGATGATGGAGATCTCCGGGACGAGGCCGCGCAACAGTTCGTGGCGGCGGCCCAGTTCTGCGTACCACGCCAGCGACGTCACAGCGTCCTGGATGCGCGCACCTGCGGAGTCGTTGATGCCGATGATCGGGCAGCCGACCATCGCGACCCACTCCATCAGCTTGGCCACCTTACGGCCGAACATCTCGCCGACCGAACCTTGGAACACGGTCTGATCGTGGCTGAACACTCCGACCGGCCGGCCGTTGATCCTGCCGTGACCGGTGACCACGCCGTCGCCGTAGAGCGCGGTGGGGTCGCCCGGCGTCCGGCACAGCGCGCCGATCTCCAGGAAGCTGCCCGGGTCGAGCAGCCCATGAATGCGGGCACGGGCGCTCGGTATGCCCTTCTTGTCCCGCTTCGCGACGGCCTTCTCACCGCCGGGCTCCTTGGCCACTTCCAGCTTCGCGCGCAACTCGGCCAGCTTCTCGGCGGTGGTGTGCGCGCGGGAGACAGACGGCTCAGTCGCGGTCATTTGGTTACCTCTGCCTTCTGGCCGCTCGCGGCCGGCGCCTCGGCTTGACCTTTTTGGCCGTCCACAGCCTCGTCCTTCTTGCTCCTCGCGTCCGCCGTGATCTCGGCCAGCGCCTGGCTCATGTGCGCGCCGACCTTGGCGATGATCGGCTCGTCGATCGCCTGGATGTGCTCGCCACCGATGGGCACCACTTCCAGGTCGGACACGTACTCGCCCCAGCCGCCGTCAGGCTTGCGGGTGGCATACCGCGGCTCGAACATGATCGCGTCGTCGTGGTAGCGGTCGGCCATGTAGAGCGTGACATGCCCCTCGTAGGGCCGGAGCTCGGCCGTGTCGATCGCCCGCTGATCAAGATACGACGTGCGCTGGTGCTCGATGATCCCGCCGGGAATCTGCACCCCGCTGTCCTTGACCGCGTTGAGGACGAACTCGACCTGGCCGGCGTCGTCGAGCTTCTCCAACTCCTCGTACGGGATCTCGGGGATCTGGACGTTGAACGTGCGCTCGGCGAACCGGGCGTAGCGTTCCCATCGCTTTCGGGTTTCTTCCTTGGTCTGCGGGATCTCCTCGCCGGGGCGTACCGCGTCGATGAGGCCCACGAAAGGCACGTCGCACCCCTGCGCCTTGAGCCCGATGCCGCAGGCGTAGGCCAGCGCGCCGCCCAGCGACCAGCCGGCCAGGATGAACGGGCCGTCGCCCTGGAGCTCGCGGAGCTTCGGAATGTACTGCGCCGCACGCTCTTCGATGGTGCCCTCGACACGTTCCAAGCCGTACATCGGAGTGTCCGGCGGCAGCCGCTTCAGCAGCGGCTCGTACACCACCGTCGATCCGCCCGCGGCGTGGAAGACGAAGACGGGAACCTTGTCGGACCCTTCTTCACGGGGCCGGATGATGCGGACGAACCCGTCCATCTGGCCGGCCTCGAGGTACTGGCGCACCCTGTCCGCCAGCTCTTCGACGGTGCTCGACGTCTTCACGTCCTCGGCGGTGATCGGTCCGGCGGCCCGCTCCGACAGCCGTTGCGCCATCTTGTCTGCCGTGGCGTCGTCGACGTCGGGCAGCGGGTTGAAGATTCCGCCCGGCGACTTGCCGGTGACGATGGCCCACGTCGCGAACGTGACGCGCTCGGATGCGTCCCGCGGCGGCACGTCTGCGCCCAGCGCCTCGGTCACCGCCTGCTGATTCAAAGCGGCTGCGGCCCCGGCCAAGTCGGGTTTCTGTTCGCGCGGCGGTCCCTCCGGATTGTCCGGCGGCGGCGGCGGCGGAAGCTCTTCGGTAGCGACGTCGGGCGGAGCCTGCGGATCCGGGGCGGGCGCGGTAACCGTCTCCACCGACGCACCGGACAGCAGGCGCGCCTGCTCCTCCGCGATCTCGTCGGCGGTCTTGGTCTTCTGATACTCGTGCAGCTGAGCCACCTCGTCGCGATGCTCGATCGCGTACTGGATCAGCTTCTCGACCGCGTACAGGTTCGCGTCGCGCACGGCCTGCAGCTGGATCGGCGGCAGGTCGAAGTCGTACTCGACGCGATTCTTGATCCGCACCGCCATCAGCGAGTCCAGGCCCAGCTCGATCAGCGGCACCTCCCACGGCAGGTCCTCGGGCTCGTAGCCCATGGCGGAGGCCACGATCGTCGCCAACCGCGCACCGACGGTCTCACCGGACTCCGGCGACCACTTGGCGAAACCCGCACCTAGATTCGCGCCCTGCGTCAGGTGGTCGTGCAGGATCTCCGCATCGGGCTGCTCATCGACGACGGGTCCGTCCGTAACCGGTTGCGCTGCAACCGTTCCCACCGCGACAGCGGCCGGCAGCCCGGCGGCCTCCCCGCCACGGGACACGATCGCGTCGTAGACGAGGGTGAAGGACTCGTCGATGCGGGCGTGCACCTGCACCGACGCTCCGCCTGGGTGCCGCGTCAAGGTGGTCACCAGGCGAGCATCCTCGCCCGGCACCGCCCGCTGCTCGGAAGCCGTCAACGACGCATCCGGAAGAACCTGCGCCGCAGCTGATTTCACCAACG
Organism: Mycobacterium sp.; assembly: GCA_049280695.1. Lineage (GTDB taxonomy): Bacteria > Actinomycetota > Actinomycetes > Mycobacteriales > Mycobacteriaceae > Mycobacterium. Next base: position 6,610 of record JBAPQQ010000093.1, on the reverse strand, counting down.
TCGCCAAGTCGGTCGCGCCACGCGCCTTGTACTCCCAGACGTGGCGGCCATCGGGCGTGGCGACGTGGTTGCCAGGCATGATCACTGACGCGTCGCCGGAGAAGTGCGCGTCGAGCCAATGTTCCTTGCGCTTGAACCTCGTCGGCGGGATCTGGGCGTAGTCGGCCGGATCTTGCGCCCGCGTGAACAACGTGCGGATGTCGAGGTCGTGGCCGTAGACGAAAAGCTGCGCCATCGCGCCGATCATCGACTCGACTTCGTCCTGCTTGCGCGCCAGCGTCGCGATCAGCTGCGCGTCGTGCAGGCCCGCCGCGGCAGTGGTGAGCCCAACTTGCATGAGCGCCACCGGATTCGGTGCCAGTTCCAGGAACGTGGTGTGGCCGTTGTCGACGGCGTTGCGGATGCCGTGGGTGAAGTAGACCGAATGCCGCAGGCCCTTCTTCCAGTAGTCGACGTCGTGGATCGCCGAGCCCGGGCGGATGAAGCTGCCCTCGTGCACCGTCGAGTAGTACCCGATCGTCGTGGGTCGCGGCTCGATGCCGACCAGCTCGGCGGCCAGCTCGCCCAGCAGAGGATCCATCTGCGTGGTGTGGCTGGCACCCTTGGTCTGGAACTTTCGGGCGAACTTGCCCTCGGACTCGGCACGCTCGATGATCGCGTCGACCTGCTCGGGCGGCCCGCCGATCACGGTCTGGCTGGGTGCCGCGTAGACGCACACCTCCAGATCGGGGAAATCGGAGAACGCGGTCTTGATCTCGTCGGCGGAGTACTCGACGAGCGCCATCAGCCTGATGTACTCGCCGAAGAGCATCGCCTCGCCCTCGCCCATGAGGTGCGAACGCGAGCAGATCGTGCGAGTGGCGTCGGCCAGCGACAGCCCCCCGGAGAAGTAGGCGGCGGCAGCCTCGCCCAGCGACTGCCCGACCACCGCAGCCGGCTTGGCGCCGTGGTGACGGAGCAACTCACCGAGCGCCACCTGGATCGCGAAGATCACGATCTGCGTGGTCTCGATGCCGTAGTCCTGTGCATCGTCGAGGATCATCTCGACGATCGAATAGCCTCGCTCCTCCTGCACCAGCGAGTCGACTTTGTCGATCCACTCGGCGAACACCTCGTCGCGCAGGTACAGGCTCTTGGCCATCTTGCGGTGCTGCGCACCGAAACCCGCCAGCACCCACACCGGTCCGTTGGTCACCGGCCCGTCGGCGGTGAACACGTTCGGCCGCTGCTTGCCCTCGGCGACCGCACGCAGGCCCTTGATCGCCTCGTCGTGGTCGTGGGCCAGCACCACCGCGCGGGAGCGGCCGTGGTTGCGGCGCGACAGCGCCCGGCCGATCGACTCCAGCGACGACGCCCGCCCCTCTTCGGTCTCCATCCAGTCGGCCAGCTCCGCGGCCGCAGCCTTCTTGCGTGAGGTCAAGAACGCCGAGACGGCCAGCGGGATCAACGGCGCCGGCTGCTCGGAGGCTTCCAGCTCCTCGAGCGCAATCTCCTTGAGCCGCAACGCCTCGTCGGTGAGACCGGGCAGTTCGAAGTCGGGCTCTTCTGCCGAAGCCCCCGACAGCGCGTCGTCGTATTCGTCGACGAACTCGCCGTACTCGTGCAGCCGCACTCCGCCGACGAACGTGGCCGCCGCCTCGGATTGGGTCTTCACGTCCGGTTCCGGCTCGGGCTCGGGCTCCTTCTCGACGACGTCGCGGGGCAGCACCTCGCGCAGCACCAAGTGTGCGTTGGCGCCGCCGAATCCGAACCCGGAAACCCCGGTGACGGCGTAGCCGCCGTAGCGCGGCCAGTCGGTGACCGCGGCGGCGACTCTCAGGTGCACCGCGTCGAAGTCGATGTACGGGTTGGGTCCGGCGTAGTTGATCGACGGCGGCAACTTGTCGTGCGACAGCGCCAGCGTCATCTTGGCGAGGCTGGCCGCACCCGCCGCCGATTCCAGGTGTCCGACATTGGATTTCACCGCGCCCAGAAGCGCCGGCTTGTCGACGGGGCGGCCCCTGCCGACGACGCGGCCCAGTGCCTCCGCCTCGATCGGGTCGCCGAGAATGGTGCCCGTCCCGTGCGCCTCGATGTAGTCGACAATGCGGGGGTTGATGCCCGCGTCCTTGTAAGCCTTGCGCAGCACGTCGGCCTGAGCGTCGGGGTTCGGCGCGAGCAGCCCATTGGAGCGGCCGTCGTGGTTGACCGCGCTGCCCGCGATCACCGCGAGAATCTGGTCGCCGTCGCGGCGGGCGTCGTCGACCCGCTTGAGCACGAGCATGCCACCGCCCTCGGCGCGGGAGTAGCCGTCGGCGTCGGAGGAGAACGACTTGATCCGGCCGTCTGCGGCCAGGACACCGCCGACTTCGTCGAAGCCGATTGTGACCATCGGGGTGATCAACGCGTTGACGCCGCCCGCCAGCGCGACGTCGCACTCGCCGGCCCGCAGCGCCTGCACCGCCTGGTGCGCGGCGACCAGCGAGCTCGAGCACGCGGTGTCCACGGCCACCGACGGGCCGCGGAAGTCGTAGAAGTAGGACACCCGGTTGGCGATGATGCTGCTCGCGGTGCCGGTGATCGCGTACGGATGCGCGACGGTCGGGTCGGACACGGCCAGGAAGCTGTAGTCGTTGTTGGACGAGCCGATGTAGACGCCGACGCTTTCACCGCGCAGGTTCGATGCCGGAATCCTGGCGTGCTCCAACGCTTCCCACGTCAGCTCCAGCGCCATCCGCTGCTGCGGGTCGAGGTTGTCGGCCTCCATCTTCGACAGCGCGAAGAACTCGGAGTCGAAGCCCTTGATGTCTGTGAGGTAACCGCCGCGGGTGCGGGCCCTGGCGACGCGCTCGGCGATCCGCGGTTCTTCCAGGAACTCCGACCAGCGGCCCGCGGGCAGGTCGGTGATCGCGTCGCGGCCGTCGAGCAGCGCCTGCCACGTCTCCTCGGCGGTGTTCAGGTCGCCCGGGAAGCGGGTGGACAGCCCGACGATTGCGATGTCCCTGGCAGCCGAGTCGTCGCGGCTCCACGTCTCGTCCTCGTCGACGCCCTCGGGCTCGGGCTCGCCCTCGATGATGCGCGTGGCAAGCGACTCGATGGTGGGGTGCCGGAATGCGACGGTGGCCGACAGCGTGACCCCGGTGACGTCCTCGATGTCGGAGGCCATCGCCACCGCGTCGCGCGAGGACAGGCCGAGTTCGACCATCGGGACGGTCTCGTCGATCGCGTCGGGAGACTGGCCGGTGGCGTTGGCCACCCAGTTGCGCAGCCAGGTCCGCATCTCGGCGACAGTCTGGGGGTCCCTCCCGCTTGCGGGGGAGCCGCCCCGGCCGGTTGGGGTCTCTTCAGTCACGTTGTCAGTCATGCCAATTCGCGGTGCGGGTCAGTCCGCAGGGTCGGGGAAGGAATTGATGGAAGCGGTTCCACCACGCAGGCTCCCGTCGACGTAGGCGCTGCGGCAGGCCCGGCGGCCGATCTTGCCGCTGGAGGTGCGCGGAATGGTGCCGGCAGGCATCAGCAGCACATCGCGAACCGTGACGCCGTGCCGCACCGCGATTGCGGCGCGGATGTCATCGGCGATCGGCTCGGGGTCGAGTTTGTGGGCGCCGGGAGCGCGCTCACCGACGATCACCAACTGCTCGGACGTGTCCTCGGGGTCGTACTTCAGCCCCGCATGCGGGTTGTCGAAGACCTGCTGCGGCAACTGGTTGGCCGGCACCGAGAAGGCTGCCGCGAAGCCTGGACGCAACGCGCGGGTGGCCTCCTGGGCGGTGTGTTCGAGATCCTGCGGATAGTGATTGCGGCCGTCAATGATCACCAGTTCCTTGATTCGGCCGGTGATGTAGAACTCGCCGTCGAGGAACGCGCCGAGGTCGCCGGTGCGCATCCACATCGCGTCGTCGGGCGCGCCTTCGGCATGCGACGGGTTGGTCCGCGACTTGAGGATGTTCTTGAAGGTGTCCTGGGTCTCCTGCTCACGCTTCCAGTAACCGGAGCCCATGTTGTTGCCGTGCAACCAGATCTCGCCGATGTGCCCGTCAGGCAGTTCCGTGGCGGTGTCGGTGTCGACGACGGCCGCCCACTGGTCGTAGGAGATTCGTCCGCAGGACACCTGCGGCACCCCGTTGGGCGAGTCCTGGGAAACCTTGACGAGCTTGCCCTTGTTCAACTCGTCCCGGTCGACGCGGATGACCGTCGGACCGACCTTCATATCCGTGGTGGACACGAAAAGCGTGGCCTCGGCCATCCCGTAGGACGGCTTGATCGCCGCTTCGGTCAGGCCGTACGGCGCGAATGCCTCGACGAACTTACGCATCGAGACCTGCGAAATCGGTTCGCTGCCGTTCAGGATGGCCAATTCGTTACTCAGGTCGAGCGGCGGCTCACCCTCCTTGGGAAGGCCCCGCAACGCCGCGTGCTCGAATGCGAAGTTGGGCGCCGCGGAATAGACGCGACCATGGTCGTCCCCCTTGACGCCGAGTTCGCGCATCCACCGAATCGGTCGGCGCACGAACGCCGCCGGGGTCATGAACGTGATCTCGCGGCCGATGATGGAGGGCAACATGATCGTGAGCAGCCCCATGTCGTGAAAGAACGGCAGCCAGGTGACCCCGCGCTGACCCTCTTCGCCCTGCAGGCCGTCCATCAGTTGGACGAGGTTGGTGCCCACCGACTGATGGGTGATCTGAACGCCCGCGGGACTGCGCGTCGAGCCCGACGTGTACTGCAGATACGCGATCGTCTCCTCAGTGGGATTGGGGGGCTGCGCCCAGCTGTCGGCGACCTCGTCGGGTACCGCGTCGACAGCGATGATGCGCGGACGCTCTTTGGCGGGGCGGTTGCGGAAGAACTTACGCACGCCTTCGGCCGAGCCGGTGGTGGTGAGAATGGTCGACGGGGTGCAGTCGTCGAGAACCGAGTGCAGGCGGCCGACGTGGCCCGGCTCGGCCGGATCGAACAGGGGCACCGCGATGCGCCCGGAGTAGATCGCGCCGTAGAAGGCAGTCAGGTAGTCGAGGTTCTGCGGGCACAGAATGGCCACCCGGTCGTCGGCAGCGGTGACCTGCTGAAGGCGCGCGGCAACTGCGCGATTGCGCGCGGAGAACTGCGACCATGTCAACTCACGCGGCACGCCGTCGCGTTCGGTGGAAAAGTCAAGGAACCGGTACACGACGTGGTCGCCGCGGGTTTGCGCCCATCGCTCCACGTGGCGGACGAGGCTGGCGCCTTCCGGGAATGTGATCCGCCCCGTCTTCTTGTCGATGAACGGGTTGACCCAAATCGCCACGTTTTTCTCTCCTGTCGAGCATTGAGGCCTGCTGTCGCATCGAGCGGGGCCGGCCGCCGGTTCGGCTGCCTATCGCCGCGAAACCCCAAACCTCACAGATCGTACAGAGGTTGGCCGACCCGACGCCGCTGCGCGTGACCGCCACGCACAGCCAGCCGAAAAAGACCTACCGCTCTTAGTTATTTCTTAATGTTAAGCGACGGCCGATCGGGGTCAAAATCGACGTCCCGTATCCGCCATAATTGTTGCTGATCCGTGCTATGCCCGATGTCTTCGCGCAAGCGGCTCATCCCAAACCGATGTCGTCGCGCAAGCGGCTCATCCCGGCCGCGGTGCGTTCTTGATCACACCGGCCGCCCAGCGCTTGGTCCATTCCGTGGCCGGCTGCCCGTCGACGCTCCAGCACTGCGTCATGTTGTACATCGCGTGTACCGGCTCGCCCGCGGCGCCCACCAGCGTCTGAAGCGTCTTCGGCAGACTCAGCAGGCTGAACGCCTCGGCGGGCGAGGCGCAGATCAAGTCGCCTTCGGCGCAGATCTCATACGCCCGGCCGTCGAGTTCGCCGAACCCGCCGTCGCGGGGGCCGGTCATCGTCATCCCGGACGGGATGAACGGCACGTTCTGCAGCGTGATCTCCGCCCCCTGGCCGGGCGGGTTCGGGCCGACGCCGCGGCCCACACCCTGCTCGCGGCGGCCGTCGGCGATGAGCGTCACCCCGAGCACCCGGTCGGCGGCGACGGGCCCTCTGCCGTTGCCGATGTCGCTGGCGATGTCCCCGGCGATCACCGCCCCTTGCGAGAAACCGACGATCACATAGCGGGTCAGCGCGCACTTCGCCGCGATATCGGCGATCGCCCTCCTGGTCACCTCGGTGCCCTGCCGGCGGCTGTCGTCATAGTCGAGTTCGTTGTCGCCGGAGAGCGGCCGGTGGAACTGGGCGACGTAGGGAACGGTGTAGGCCTGCAGCCTGTCGGCGCCGAACTGTTCGGTCAGTGGCCGAGTGACGTTGAGCAGCAACGCATTCGGGAACTGGGCGGGATCAACCGGATCCTGCTGCGGGGACGACTCCCACGTGCCGGGCACCGACACCAGTTGCACATCGGGGCAGCCGGCGCCCTGCACGTCCGGCCGGGGCCTCTTGAGCACCAACACAGCCGTGACGCCGGCGAGCAGCACGACGCCGACGACGGTGATGACGATCCACCCGCGTGTGCGTCTGCGCTTGGTCGCCACGGTCAGCCGTGCTTGGGATGCGGCGCATTCTCGACCGCTGCCGCCGCCCAGTTACGCGTCCATACAGTGGCGGGCTGGCCGTCCGAATTCCAGAACTGCGGGGTGGCATAG
>JBAPQQ010000092.1:0-12505 GCA_049280695.1 Mycobacterium sp. | reverse complement strand
TGTGGGATCCCCGTTCGGGTGCACGACGATTCGCGGCGGGCCGTCGGACGTGCGCGCGAGGCCGAGCGCGTCGGGCACCTCGTCCAACGTGATGACCCTGCCGACGCGGGGCAGCGGGTCGAGCCGTCCGGACACGATCGCGTCGAGGGTGCCCATCTCCGCAGAGTCGACGACCTTCTGGATCAGGCCGGGCGCGCCCTGTCCCGGCACCGGGTCGGCCGTGTCCCGTACTTCGAGCCGGCCGCCTCGCAACACCACTGCCCGCACTCTGGAAGCTTTACATTCCTTACCGCCGATGTCACGCTCCGGGAATGGTCACTGACGCTGCCGCTCTGCTGGAAATCGAGTCGATCAAGCAACTGAAGGCGCGCTACTGCCGATACCTGGATACCAAGGACTGGGACGCGTGGCGCCAGATCTTCACCGACGACTTCCTCAGCGACACGTCTGAGGCCGGCGGCAAGGTGATCCATGGCGCCGACGCGTTCGTCGCATTCGTCCGCAACACCTTCGGCAAGCCCGACAGGCCGACGGTGCACCAGGTGCATGCACCGGAGATCGAGCTGACGTCGGCTACCACCGCTCGCGGGGTGTGGGCACTGAACGACGTCGTGCGGCTGGCGCCCGGGTTGAACCTGAACGCCTACGGCCACTACCACGAGACCTACGAGAAGACCGACGGGCAGTGGCGCATCAAGACCTCCAAGCTGACCCGGCTGCGCCAAGATGTCTTCAATCCCGTTTTCTCCCTGCGGATTTCGGACAGGATGAAGAACGCAGCGGCGAAGATGGCCAGACGGTGAGTGGTGAGATCAGATTGCGCAGACGTCGGTGGTGACGAACAACTCGACGGGCCACAGCGCCGCCACCAGGCCGTAGGCCCCGAGGTCTGCGCCGGCGGGCAACCGCATCTCCAGGTAGGTGCGTACCTGCTCCACCTCCTCGGCGTGGAAGAACGCCCACAGCATGCCGATCACCACGTATGGGACGGCGAGCCAGAACGCGACCTCGATGAGCGCTTCAACACTCAGGCGGTAGCTCAGGACCCGGCTCAGCACGCCGTTCACACCAGCGCCTTGTGACGGCGGGCCCGCATCCGCACGTCGGCGAGCAAGACGTAGCTGCCGCCTTGGCGGACGAACACCGGAAGGAACCGGTTCGCGAAAGCGACGAGCAGGAACAGCCTTTCGAACCACCTCTGCCGCGCGGCGCTCCACCGCAAGCCCATCGCGTCGCGGAACACCGGTGCCAGGAACCCGGCGGTGAGGAACTTCAACAACGGCCGGAACGGCAGCGCCAGAACGGGATTGATCATTCGCAGGTTGACCAGGTCCAGCAGGTAGCGTCGGACCGCGTCGTCGATGACCACCCGCTCGCATGCGGTGTTCCAGTATGCGTCGAACGCTTCACGGGTTGGCGGCCACTGGTCTGCGGTCACCTGCAGGGTTGTTCCGAGTGTCCATGCCGAGCGGTAGAACTGCTCGGCCTGCTCGGCGGTCATCTCCCCGCGCAACAGCTGATAAGTGTCCTCGATGCCGACGAACAGACAGGCGGCCACCCACATCTGCTGTTCCCGGTCGAACGCGTTGTACCGCACCGGGCTTTGCGGGGTGGACTTCACCTCGCGGTGCACGTCGGCGAGCGCAGCCTCTTCAACGGGTGTTTCATCAGGCTGCCGGAGTCGACCTTGCTCTCGACGACGCCGTGGCCGACCTCCGGCTAGGCCATCTGCATGACGACGTTCGCCGCGGCGCCGGCGAAGTACCAGAAGTTCATCGCATCAGCGGCCGTGACGGGGCGGTCGTCCCAGCGGGCGGCGCGCCGGTCGACGCGTATCCGGGATTCGGCAGTCGCAATCGGTGTCATGGCTCCGCCTATGTCACGCAGATGTTGGTCACAAGCAGCACCGGCCAGGACGCGATGGCCCCCAGGAATGCCAACACCTTGTCAGCACCGTGTGACTGACTGAGAAGAGCGGTGTGGGTGAGCGACCAGAGAACTCCGACCGCCAGGTAGGGAACGGCCAGCATGGCCGCCGTTCCGATCCATTCGGCGATGGTCATCTCGAAGCCCAGAATCCGTCGCAGCACCGCCAGCATCGATTAAGTTAACCATGATTCTGCGGCGTCGTGGTCGGGTTCAGGCTTTCGCGAGCTGCTTCTCGGCGTAGCGCCGCGCCCATTCCTTGCGGGGCCGGATCGACACGTCGACGTCGGTCGCCGTTGCCCGCAGCGCGCCGACGTCGGCCTGCTCGCGTGGCGTTTTCGCGAATGGGTCCCAGCCGAAGAACCGGCACGCGTTCTGCCAGGTGATCTTGTCGATGTCGGCGTCGTCGGCGCCGGCGGCCTCCAGTTCGGCCAGCACCTGCTCGGGCGCGTCCGGCCAGAAACAGTCGGAGTGCGGGTAGTCGCACTCCCAGGCGATGATGTCGATGCCGATCTCGTGCCGCAGCTTCAACGAGGTCTTGTCGGTGACGTAGCAGGCCAGCGCGTGCTCGCGGAACACCTCGCTGGGCAGCCGGCCGCCGAAGTCGCGCCGCAACCACTTCTGGTTGGTGTAGTGGCGGTCGCAGCGGTCGAGGTAGAACGGGATCCAGCCGATGCCGCCCTCGGAGAACGCGAACTTCAGGTCGGGGAAGCTGCGCATCGCCGGACCCCACACCAGATCCTGGGCCGCGATGGCCGAGATCTGGGTGGCCAGCACGATCAAGTTGTCGATCGGGGCGTCCTTGGCCATCGAGATCGCCCCGAAGCCGGTGCCGATGTGCAGACACATCACCACGTTCTCGTCGGAGAGCGTCTGGAACACCGGGCCCCAGTAGTCGATGTCGTGATAGCTGGGCAGCCCCTCCAGATGCGGCAACTCGGGCATGGTCACCGCGCGGCAGCCCTTGGCGGCCACCCGGCGGATCTCGGCGCACATCGCTTCGGGGTTCCACGTCGGCAATATCGCGATCGGGATGAACCGGCCCGGATAGCAGCCGGCCCATTCGTCGAGATGCCAGTCGTTGTAGGCCGACACCATCACCAGCGTGACGTCCTCCCGGTGCATGTTGAGGTGGCGGGCGGAGAACCCGGTGAACGTCGGAAAGCACATCGACGCGAGGATCCCGTTGCGGTTCATGTCACGGACGCGTTCGTGTACGTCGTAGACCCCCGGCCGCATCTCGGCGAAGCCGGCGGGGTCGCGCCCCCACTCCTCGGCGGGCCAGGAGACGACCGCATTCAGCCCGCTGACGCCCTGCGGGCGGCCCTGGTACATCCACTGGTCGACGCCATTGTCGTCGGTGACGACGATGGGCGCCTCGTCGCGGTACTTGGCCGGCACGTGGCGCAGGAACATGTCCGGCGGCTCCACGACGTGGTCGTCGATGCTCACCAGGATCAGGTCGTCGAGTTTCATCGCGGAAGTCTCCTTGTGTGTGGGCTATACCGAAGCCGCAGGTGCTACGGCAGCGTCTCGATGCTGGAGATGACCAATCTCAGGTAGGGGCCGTAGAGGTTTTGGCCGTCGATATGACTATCTAACGTGATGCCGTCGTTGACGGCGAGGATCACGCGGGCCAAGGTTTCGGCCTCGATGTTGAGGGTTCCTCCGATACGCGCGACGTTCTTGCTGATGAATTCACCCAACGCGCGGACCGTTTCGAGACGTTGGGCTGCCACCCGTTCCCGCGCATCGGGGTTGCGCAGCAAGTACAGCGTCCACTCGTATCCCAGCGCCGCCCGGTCCGGTCCGCTGCTCAGTTGCCGCCAGCGATCAGCGAGTTCGTCGATGTCGACGTCGCTGAGGCGGTGGAACGACATCATCACCTCGGTGAACCCGTCGAGGAAGCGCTGCCGCTGGCGATCGACGACCGCAAGAAACAGCTTCTCCTTGGCACCGAACTGAGAGTAGATGGCGCCCCGGGTGAATCCCGCGGCGTCGGCGATCTCCTCCAGCGCCGCGCCGGTCAGCCCTTTGCGGACAAAGACTTCCTCGGCCGCGTCCAGCAGAATCTGCCGAGTGTGCTCGGCACGCCGCTCTTTGGTCCACCGTTCTGCCACGAAGGCGTCCTCCCACCGGATCGGGTGATGGCGACCGAGCGTAGTGCTCCGGGCAAAAGCTTGCCCGCCCAGAATGCACCACACGCATCGACGCGCATGCCGTGTCGATAAGCCATGGCGCCCTCTTCACGCGAAGCGTGACGCCGACCATCCTATACACTCTTGTATGTTATATACACGAATGTATATGGTGGGGCTGGTCACACCCAAGCCCATCCCTCGGCTTTCGCCACCGTGATCACCAACGGCCACTGAGGAGGTTCCCTGATGTCTGCAGCGCGATCCGGCGAATGGCTCGACCCTGATTCGGGGCTTGGACTCGGTTTGGAGGACATCAAGCCGGGGACGTTCGACATGACTATTCCGACCGACCGGTATACGTCGCCGGAGTACGCCCGGCGTGAGCGTGACGCGATCTGGATGCGGGTGTGGCAGGTCGTCGGCCGCGTCGACGAATTGCCGAAGGTCGGGGACTGGAAGCGGTATCAGATCGTCAACCAGTCGTACGTCGTCGTCCGCGGCAAGGACGAGAAGCTCCGAGGCTTCGTCAACGCCTGTCGGCACCGGGGAAACCAGTTGTGCGACAGCGAAACTGGGAACGCCAAGCGGGGTTTTCTCTGCCAGTACCACCTGTGGTCCTACGACCTGGAGGGCAGGCTTCGCGGCGTGCTGCGTGAAGACCTCGCCGGTCAGATCGACAAGACGGCGAACTCGCTGCTCGAGGTAGCCGTCGACTCGTTCGCCGGATTCATCTTCCTCAACCCCGACCCCGGCGCCGCGCCGTTGCGCGAGTATCTGGGCGAGGAGGTGTACCGCCTGCTGGAGCCCTACAACATCGACCAGTTCACCACGGTGATGGATGTGCAGGAGGCCATCGACTGCAACTGGAAGGTCGTGATGGACGCCTTCGAGGAGGGCTACCACATCAACGGCATCCATCCGCAACTTCTCGCGGTTCTCAACATCAACCCCAAGACCGCGCGGTACCAGTTCTTCGAGAAGCACAGCGTGGCGGTCGCACCATTCGAGGTGCAGGGTGCTGGTTCCCAGAAACAGGTCGACGGGATCATGGCGCTTCCCGAGACGTTTCCCGGCACGGCTGCGGTGATCCCGCGTTTCCAGGAACTCGTTGCCCCCTACCAGGGCAAGGACGGGGAAGTGGAGTTCCCGGACGGCGTCACCGCTCGCCGACTCCTGCAGGAGGCTACCCGCGACACGCTCACCGGCATGGGTCTCGACGTCAGCGGACTCACCGACGACCAGATGAGCGACAACCAGGGCTGGGTGCTGTTCCCCAACTACTTCATGACGGTGCGCGCCGGGGAGTGTCACGTGATCATGGCGGTGCCGCACCCCGACGGTGACCCCAACCGGTGCATCTGGCATGTGAGCAGCTACATGTATCTGCCGGCCGAGCACCGCGACGCCTTCCGTGCCGAACCGGTCGTGGTGGACGAGCCGGGAAGCTACAAGTACTTCGAGGCGCTGCACCAGGACTACGTCCAGATGCCGCGTCAGCAGAAGGGCTTGCGCAACAACAGGCTCGACCATATGTCTCTGGTCAGAGAAGAGGTCGTAATCGGTCACTACCACTCGGTGATCGACCGCTACATGGCCAACGGTGCCACAACCTAATGCCCGCAGACATTTCGATCATCAAAGGACGACATGACTCTCGAGGAACGCATCGCTCATCACGTCCGCATGGCCGAGGCCTATCGCGACGCCTACTTGCGCCAAGGTGTGAAGGACGGTGAAGCCTTCGCCGACGCCTGGAAATTCGCCGCTGACGGCGTGTACGTATCGCCGTACTTCACCGGCGATCAGGTGTTCAGGCTCAGCGAGTTTCCCGAAGCCACCGCCAAGGCCTCCACGATGGAGGCCAAGGCGTACTCACTGAGCGTCCCCGACTGGAAACCCGCTGATTTCGTCTACTGGCCGGCCGACAACGGGTTGGTGATGAAGACACGGTGGGAAGGCCACACCAAGGACGGCGTCGAGATGGGCTTCTACTCATACAGCTTCATCGAGACCAACGACGAAGGCGAACTCACCCGGTGGGAGACCCACGTCAACGACGAATACAACGCCTTCCTGGATGTCGCCCTGGGTGTGCACGGCCCCTTCCACGGCACCGGCGAATACCTCGAGGCCCTCGAGCGGCGCTTGGCCGAGGCCGGGGTGACGGTATGACGACACTCGACGAGGTCCTCACCACCACGACCGGCCGGGCGCGTGCGGTGCTGCAGTACAGCCAGATCACCAAGCGGCTGGTGGATGCCGCCAAGCAGCCCGGCTTCACCGCAGAGAGTTGGGCGCCGCTCGCCGAGCTGATCGCCGTCGACGAGTTTGTCCGCGTCGGCCCGTTCAAGGAGGTGATGAACTGGGACCAGTACACCGAATTCCTGACGAACTGGGCGAAGTCAGCGGACTGGGACTGCTCGTTTCAGCGGGTGACCGAGACACCGGAGGTGGTTTTCCTCGAACTCGAGGAGCGCAGCCGGGTGGGCGACTTCAGCAGCGTGGTCAACACCGTCTCGGTCTATGAGTTCGACGCCGACAACAAGGTTCGGCGCATTGCCGTGTACCTGCAGATGGAGTTGCCCGACACCACGGCGGTGCCGAGCTTCGAGAGCGCCGGGAGCGCGGAGTGACCCGCCTGCACATCGAATTCTCGTAGGGTCGCGCCGCCCTACCCGAACCACTCGAGAGTCTTACGACAAACAGGAGTCAGTTGAGATGACAACCGTGCAGGACGGTACCGGCGTGCTGGCCGGTGATGAGCGCATGCTGATCGACGGCGAACTGCAGCTCACTCGCAGTGGCGCGATGTTCGACGTGATCCACCCCGCCAGCGAGGAGGTGGCCGGTCGGGCCACCGACGGCACGGTCGACGACATGGCGCGCGCCATCGCTGCGGCCCGGCGCGCGTTCGACGCCACCGATTGGTCGCGCGACCTCGATTTCCGCTACCACTGCCTGATCCAGCTCCATGAGGCACTGGAACACAACCAGGAGCGGCTGCGACGGGTCCTGATCACCGAGGTGGGCTGTCCGGTTTCGGTGACCGCCAGCCAGATCGAAAGCCCGATCGCTGAGGTGAAGCACTGGGCCGAGCATGGTCGCGCATTCGACTACCTCGTCGACAACGGGATCCACGACACGCCGCTGGGTCCGGCCCGGCGCAAGATCCACTACGAACCGGTCGGAGTGGTCGGTGCTATCACGCCGTGGAACGTCCCGTTCTACCTCAACGTCGCCGAGACGGTCCCCGCGCTGATGGCCGGCAATACCGTGGTGCTCAAGCCGGCCCAGTTGACGCCGTGGTCAGCCAGCGAGTACGGACGCATCGTCGCCGAGGAGACCGACATCCCGCCGGGCGTGTTCAACGTCGTGGTGTCCAACGCCAACGAGGTCGGCGCGGCGCTGTCGTCCGATCCGCGGGTGGACATGATCACGTTCACCGGGTCCACCGCGACGGGGCGGGCGATCCTGGCGGCGGGCGCACCGACGGTGAAGAAGACGCTGCTGGAACTGGGCGGCAAGTCGGCGCACATCGTGCTCGGCGACGCCGATTTCAACTCAGCGCTGCCGATGGCGGCGATGATGGCGTGTGTCATGAGTGGCCAATCATGCATCCTGCCCAGTCGGATCCTGTTGCCGCGCAGTCGCTATGAGGAGGGTCTCGAAAACCTGAAGAACATGATGGAGAATTTCCCCGTCGGTGACCCGTGGACGCCGGGAATCATGCAGGGCCCGCAGATCAGCGAGACACAGCGTCAGAAGGTGCTCGGCCTGATCCGCAGCGGCATCGAGTCCGGCGCACGGCTGGTCACCGGCGGCGGCATCCCGGAGAACCTGCCGGTCGGTTACTACACCAAGCCCACCCTGCTGGCCGATGTCGACCCGAACTCGCAAGTCGCACAGGAGGAGATCTTCGGTCCGGTGCTGACCGTGACTCCCTACGACACCGACGACGAGGCGGTCGCGATCGCCAACAACACCATCTACGGCCTGTCGGGTGAGGTCAGCTCCGGCGACGTGGACCGTGCCTTCGCGGTGGCCTGCCGGATGCGTACCGGCAACGTCACGATCAACGGCAAGAGCCACTTCGGCGTCGGCAGCCCGTTCGGCGGCACCAAGCAGAGCGGGCTTGGCTACCGCAACGGGGAAGAGGGGTACAAGGAGTACCTCGAGGCCAAGACGATCGGCATGCCCGACTGATGGACGTCGGCCGCCTCGGCGACGACACACGGCACTCACGAGGACTCCCCCTGATGCCAGCAGATTGGCCGATATCCTGGACCGCGGGCATCTGTTCAGAGTTCACGTACGCATGAAACACTCGGTGTTGATCACGGGCGCCGGCACCGGCCTGGGCGCTGCGACAGCCGAGGAGTTCGAGCAGCGGGGCTGGCAGGTGTTCGCCGGCGGCCATGTGACGACACGTGGTGCCGCGCACGGAATGCCGATCACACTCGACGTCACGGATTCACGAAGCTGTGCGGCGGCAGCACGACAGGTGGCAGCTCATACCGACGGACTCGGCGCAGTCATCAACTTCGCGGGTCTCCTGGATCTGGGTCCGTTGATGGAGGTGAGCGAGGAGCGGCTGCAGCGCATCTTCGACGTGAATGTCATTGGCACGCATCGCGTCAACCGCGCCATGTTCGACCTCGTGCGTGCCGGCGGCGGGCGCATCGTCAACATCAGCTCCGAGTCGGGGCGGTTCCGCGCCGGCATCACGACGGGACCGTACGCGATGAGCAAACACGCAGTCGAGGCGTACTCCGACGCGCTGCGCCAGGAACTGCAGTTTCTCGACATACCCGTCATCGTCATCGAGCCCGGCGCCTTCCGAAGCGCGATGAGCCAGCACATCCCTGAGCGCCTGGCCGCGTCCGTTACACCCGGATCGCCATTCGAGCCGATTGTGGCCTTCACCGAACGGACCAGTGCGCGGGAAGAACAACACGCGCAGGATCCAAAGCGGCTGGCCCGCGCGGTGTTTCGTGCCGTCACCAGCAAGCGGCCCAAACCCCGTTACCTGGTCGGTGGTGGCATGCAGAGCAGGGCGATGGATCTCCTGCCTAGGCCGGTGGCTGATAGGCTCATGAAGCTGGTGGTGCGAAAGGCATGACTATCGACAACGCGATGATCGAGACCACTTACGGTCCAGTGCGCGGCAAGGACGACGGCCGGTTGATGTCGTGGAAAGGGATTCGGTACGCCGCCGCGCCTTCGGGCGGACTCCGGTTCCGGGAACCACAGCCGCCGCAGCGGTGGACTGAGGTCGCCGATGCCACGGCATTCGGGCCGGCGTGTCCACAACCTCCGCTGCCCGGCATCCCCGTAGACCTCGGCGCACAGCAGAGCGAGGACTGCCTGTTCCTGAACATCTGGGCACCGACCAGCGGTGCCGCCAAGCCGGTCATGGTGTGGCTACACGGCGGTGCCTACATCCTCGGCTCCGCCAGCCAGCCTCTGTACAACGGTCGCAGACTGGCCACAAGCGGTGACGTCGTCGTCGTCACGGTCAATTACCGAGTTGGGGCGCTGGGCTTCCTCGATCTGTCGTCGTTTTCAGCCCGGCAACGATTCGACACCAACATCGGGCTGCGTGACGTGCTGGCCGCGCTGGGCTGGGTGCGCGACAACATCGCGGCGTTCGGCGGCGATCCCCACCGGGTCACTGTGTTCGGCGAGTCCGCCGGCGCGGGAATCGTCACCACGCTGCTGGCCATGCCGGCGGCTCGGGGGCTGTTGGCCAACGCCATCGCGCAGAGTTCGCCGGCCACGTCGGTATACGACAGCGGCAGGGCGCGGCGGGTCGCCGAGACCGTGCTGGACGAGTTGGGCATCGACTCATCGGACGTGGACCGCCTGCGGAACGTCCCGATCCCGGCCATCATTGCGGCCTCCAAGAAAGTGTTCGACGAAGTGCCGGTGCGCAACCCCGGCACGCTGGCTTTCGTCCCGATCATCGATGGTGACGTGCTCACCGACTATCCGGTCAAGCTGGCGAAAGAGGGACGCACACATCCGGTTCCGCTGATCATCGGCACCAACAAGCAGGAGGCGGCGCTGTTCCGGTTGATGCGGTCGCCGCTGATGCCGATCACTCCGCGCGCTATCACGTCGATGTTCACCGAGATCGCCGCCGAGCAACCCGACCTGCAGTTACCCACCGCAGAGCAGATCGAGACGACGTACTGGCGAGTGCGGCGCAATGCCCGGTACTTGAGCATCGCGAGCGATGTCGGGTTCCGGATGCCGTCGGTGTGGCTGGCCGAGGGCCACTGCGCGGTGGCACCCGTGTACATGTACCGGTTCGACTACTCGACGCCGTTGCTCAAACTACTGCTTGTCGGGGCCGCGCACGCGACCGAATTGCCTTATGTCTGGGGAACTCTCGGCGGCCCCAGGGATCCCACGCTGCGGCTCGGGGGTGCCAGAACCGCCAAGGCGATCTCCAAGAGAGTGCGGACCCGGTGGGTCAACTTCGCCACCTACGGCAAGCCCACCGGCCTACCGGGTGAACCCGAATGGACCCGGTACGAGCCGAGCAAGCGCCGCGCCTGCCTGCTGATCGACAAACGCGACACCGTGGTGGCCCACCTGGACGCACACCGCCGCGCGGCGTGGGGGAACGAGATCGTGGGCTTCCGGTAATCAGCGCGATGACACCAACTGAGCGCAACCGGCGTCGCCGAGATTGGAGCGTGCTTGCATGAAGCGATTGGATCCGCTGGACGCAGCGATGGTGGCGGTGGAGCCGATGAGCCAGCCGCAGCACGTCGGCGCTGTGCTCGTCCTCTCACCCCCCGACGACGCAGGTCCGGGCTACGTCGACCAGCTCTATCGGGAAGCACTCGCCGCGACGCATGCGGTCGACCCGCGGCTTCGTCGCTACGCCTATCGCGGCAGGGACACCCGTGGCATGTGGGTGTGGCGAGATGCCGAGAATCTAGACCTCGCCCAGCATGTCAAGCGCGCGACTCTTGCTGCGGACACGGGCGACTTCTGGCAGCTGATCGGCGAGTTGTACGCCGAACGACTGGACCGCTCACTGCCGATGTGGACATTCCACATCATCGACGGTCTCGACGACGGCCGCTTCGCCTTCTTCGTCAAGGTGCACCATGCGGTGATGGACGGCGTCGCCGGGTTCCGCATGATCGCCGACGGGCTCAGTGCTGCCCCGGCACGTCGCGACATGCCGCCGATCTACGGCGCGCACCAGGACGAAGCCCGCACTGAGTCGACCCCGCCGCGGAATCAGTTGCCCAATCCGATCTCCGTCGTGCGGTCACTGATCAATGCGGCGACATCGAGCGCCGCACTCGTCGAGAAGGTTGTCGGCGCGGAGATCACCAATGTGATCGCGAGCCTGACCACCGACACCACCGTGGCGCCGGTAACGGCGCCGTTCACCCGATTCAACGGCCGAACCGGCGACGCGCGCAGCGTCGCGGCAGCCAGTTGGCCGAGGAGCCGCATCCGTTCCGTCCAGGACAAGACCGGGGTCACCAGCAACGATGTGGTTGTTGCGGTGGTCGCCGGGGCGTTGCGTCACTGGTTGCGCAAGCACAGTGAATTGCCTGAGCACTCCTTGGTGGCGCTCTGCCCGATAACGGTTCGTGCCCACGTACGCGACGGGGACGACGAGCACGGCAACATGTTCGGTGCGTGGCTCTGCCCGTTGGGGACCGATCAAGACGACGCGGCTGATCGTCTGGACCTGATCCACCGGTCGATGGTCGAGGGGAAGCGCCAGGTGGCCAGCCGAGGTTCCGGCGCGTCGCTGCTTCTACTCGTCCCTACGCAAGTGACGACGGTATTGCTGCCGAAGACGCCGCTTCCCAAGGTGCGCACCGGATACAACGTTCCGATCTCCAACGTGCCGGGGCCACGATCTGAAATGTATTGGAACGGAGCCCATGTCGAGGACATCTTTCCGATCGGTACGGTTTTCGACGGTCTTGCTCTCACCGTCACGGTCTGCTCGTATGCCGACCGAATCAGTTTCGGATACCTGGCGGGACGCGACGTGCTGCCCGAAATCGATGAGTTGAAGGATCTCACCGAGCAGTCGTTGGCCGAAGTGGAAGCGGCTGTGGGCCAGTGAAGTCTCCGGCACGCCCGGCAGCGCATTCGTGACCCATGTGGCACTCAGCGTCTACACCGGAAGCCGCGTTAGTCCCGCCGTTCGTCGCTCCGGTCACTACCGTGCACTTGCCAGTCACGGAGAGAGATTAGTGTGAGCCCTTGAGATGGCCCACAGCGCTCGTGAGATCCAGAACCTGATCTACGCCTCTGACGCGCGCCCGGACGCCGGCAACCACGCCGGTATAGCCTCGCGGTTTCGGATCATGTTCGTCGACCAGGTCGGCGGTACCAGACACCACCTGAAGTGGTGACCGCCGTGGATCAGCGCGACGAAAGCGGATACGTGACCC
>JBAPQQ010000091.1:0-1596 GCA_049280695.1 Mycobacterium sp. | reverse complement strand
GCTCGGTGTCGAGCACGCGCTGGAGGAGCGCGGGGCGGTGCGCGGGCACGAGAACACGTGGACGAAGCACGGCTGGATCCGCGAAAGCGGCCGACCGCGACGGCGTCCCGAACACGGACTCAACGTCCGGCGCCAGACATTGGACCCGCTGATGCGGGCCACCGCGGCCGCCGCTCCCGGGGTCACGTTGATGATGGGCACCCGGGTGCGCGAGTTGACGCGCGACCGCGACGGACGCGTGAACGGCGTCGCGGCCGAAACCGGTGGGCAGTCGCGCGAGATCCGCAGCCGTCTCGTCGTTGGCGCGGACGGGAATTCGTCGAGGGTTGCCCAGCTGGCCGAGCTGGACGGCAAGGTGACGCCCAACAGCAGGTTCGGCTATTTCGCGGGCTACCGCGGGGTGCGCACCCCGCCGGGCGTCTCGCACGCGCTGTGGCTCGGACAGCCCGACGTCGCGTACTTCTTCCGCAACGACGGCGACGTCACGATTCTCGCGTCGTTCCTCGACAAGGCAAGGCTTCCCGATTTCCGCGCCGACCGCGAGGCGGCGCTGCTGCGCATGTTCGCCGACCTTCCCGACGGCCCCGACCTGTCGCAGGCCGAGCGGGTCACCGATGTCATCGGCACTACGGATTATCCGCTCATCACCCGCAAGCGCACCGTCGCGCCGGGCGTCGCACTCGTCGGCGACGCGGCGATGGTCGGAGATCCGCTGTGGGGAATCGGCTGCGGCTGGGCTTTTCAGTCCGCGGAATGGCTCAGCGACGCCGTGGCAGCCGTCCTGCCGACGGGCTCGACAAGCGAAATCGACGCGGCCGCACGGCGATACCAGCGCAGGCACCGGCGCAGGCTGCGCCTGCATCAGCTGATGTGCGTCGAGTTCAGTCAGAACAAAGGTGACAACCCGATCGTCGATCTCATTGTCGCCGGTGCCGTCCGCGACCCGAAGGTGGCGGAGCGGTTTCTGGATGTGGGGACGCGGAATCGTTCGCCGCTGACGCTGCTTTCGCCGCTGGTGCTGGCTCGGGCTCTGGCTGCGGCGCGGGGCGCCTCGAAAGCGACGGCCACCAGATAGCCGGGCCGATCAACGCGAACAGCGCGGGGATCACCAGCGTGCGCACAACGAATGTGTCGAGCAGAATGCCAAGTCCGACAATGATTCCCAGCTGTGTCAGCACGATCAGCGGCAGCACCCCGAGGACGCAGAAGACCGCGGCGAGCACGATGCCCGCGCTGGTGATCACGCCGCCCGTCGCCGAGACGGCACGCACCATCGCGTCGCGCGTGCCATGGCCGGGCGTCTCCTCGCGGGCGCGAGTGACCAGGAAGATCGTGTAGTCGACGCCGAGCGCGACCAAGAACAGGAACGCGAACAGCGGGGTGCTGTTGTCCAGCGCGGGGAAGCCGAACACGTGGATGCTGGCCCAGCCGCCGAGCCCGAGCGCGGCCAGCGCGGACAGCACGGTGGCGGCGACGAGCACGGGCGGCGCGAGCAGCGCCCGCAGCAGCACATAGAGCACCACGAGCACCACCACGAGAATCGCGGGAGTCACGACCAGCCGGTCCCGCGCGGCGGCGTCGTGCACGTCCCGGGCC
>JBAPQQ010000090.1:0-7854 GCA_049280695.1 Mycobacterium sp. | reverse complement strand
CCGAGCCGACTGCTCGCGAACCCGTGCCGGACGTACCAGCCTGGCAGTCGGTACTCGCGTCGCGCCGTCCGGACCGACCCGGTGTCGGTCATCTGCTCCGGCATGGCGCCACCGAAAAGGTTCTGCTGTCGGGCACCGGTCAAGGTCATGCGACGCTGCTGGCGCTGGTCAGGTTCTGCGGGCAACCTGCCGTCGTGCTGGGCCAGAAGCGCACCGCGGATACCGTCGGACCCGAGGCGCTGCGCGAGGCGCGCCGCGGCATGGCCTTGGCCGAGGGTCTGCGGCTGCCGCTGGTGCTGGTCATCGACACTTCCGGCCCCGCACTGACGGCCGCGGCTGAACAGGAGGGCCTGGCCGGGGAGATCGCGTTGTGTCTCGCCGACCTCGTGAGCCTGCAGACGCCGACGGTGTCGGTGCTGCTGGGCCAGGGCAGCGGCGGCCCGGCGCTGGCGATGGTGCCTGCCGACCGGGTGCTGGCCGCCCTGCACGGCTGGTTGGCGCCTCTGCCACCGGAAGGGGCCAGCGCAATCGTCTACCGCGACACCCTGCACGCTGCAGAACTTGCTGCGGCGCAAGGCATTCGGTCCGCCGATCTGCTGGCGGCCGGGATCATCGACGCGATCGTGCCTGAACGTCGAGATGCCGCGGACGAGCCGATCGATTTCTCCAAGCGCCTGTCGAACGCGATCGCCGAACAGCTGGCCGCGCTCAGGCGGATGCCGGCCGATCGGCGCTACGCCGAGCGGCTGACCCGTTATCGCCGAATCGGCTTGCCCTGACTCACCACTGGTTCTGCTGCGGCGGCGCCTGCTGATAGGAGCCCGGCGCGGGTCCACCGTAGTACGGCTGCTGGGGTTGGCCCTGCTGCAACGGTTGCTGCGGCCCGTAGCCCCCGCTGGCCGGACCGTAATAGCCGTACTGCGGTTGCTTGGGCGCCGGCGGCTTGATGACACCCGCGGAGAACAGCAGCACCGCAACCGCCAGCGCGGCCTGCAGGAACGACGTGACCAGCACCAGGATGAAGCCGATGCCGGCGTTGGCACCCTCGGTGAGACCGATCAGCAGGAACAGAAGCGAAACGAACCCGGTGACCGACAGTCCGGCGACCACTGGCCCATTGTCCCGCTGGGCGGGAAGCAGCGAGAAGGCTGCGATCAGGGCGGCGGCGAGAAGGATCGCCAAGCCGATCACACCGACACCCAAGCCGATGTTGGCGAAGAAGTTCATCGACGCGCTGCCGAAGACGCCGTCGCCGTGGTAGCCCTTGTCCTCGGTCGCGAATGCCGCAAAGCCCAGGAAGAAGCTGAGGACGCCGAGCGCGACGACGCCGATGTCGAGATAGAAGGGCAAGCCTTTGCCCTGACCGGGCGCGGCGCTGAAGCCTTGGGACGGGGGTCCATATCCTCCGCTGGCCGGTCCTTGCGGAGGGCCGCCGTAGCCGGGACCGCTCGAGTAGGTCATGACACTGCTCCTTGTCCACGGCACCGTCGGGATGTGTGCCGTCATCGGGTCTCATCGGCGGACCGACTGTACCGTGCCGCGTCGGTTGCCACCTGCCATCATTCCCCGCATCCGGCCGCACCGAAACCCGGCCATTTCCTCCTGGCATGCTGGGCACATGGGGTCTGTGCTGCATTTCGCCGGGTCGTTCTGGTGGCTGATTTTCCCCCTGAGCGGGGTAATCGGGGGCGGCCTGAAAGCCATCGCAGCGGCGAACGAACGACGGGCCGAGCGGCGGCTGGAGCGCTACCGGATCAAGCAGCAGACCAAGATCGCCGTGGCCGAAGCGGCCGGTCGGGCCCGGGGGAACGAGGCCGCGAACCGCCGGGAGTTGACACGGGTTCTCGACGAGCACAGCCGCACCGACGCCAAGTGGCTGGAGTACGAGCTCGACATCGCCAAATTGCTCGACTTCCCGATGATGACCGACATGCGCAACCCGCTGACGATCGCCTTCCACAAGGCCAAGAGGCGGGCCGACCTGTTGCGGCCGGAGACGCTGGACGACCTGACGGGTGACCGGGACGCGCAGCTCGAGTACCGCGACGCGGTCGCCGAGTACATCAGTGCGTTCGACGTCGCCGAGGCTGAGGCGATCCGCCGGCGCCGCAGCGATTTCTCGTCGGACGATCAGCAGCGGATCGAGCGGGCGCAGCACTTGATGCGGCTGGCCACCGACAGCGGCGCCACCCCGCAGGAACGTCAGTCCGCATACCGGCGGGCACGTAAGGAACTCGACGGCCTGATCGCCTTGCCCACGACCACCCGCGCGAGCATCGAGCGCAAGATCGCCGGCGAGATCCAGGCGTAGGCGGCTCGCCGCACTCCCCGTGTTTCGGTTCGACCCCGGCCACCACAACAACCAACGGATTCGTCTTCGTGAAGACGAAGATCACCGTGCAAACCCCGGCGAGTCAGCGCATCGGGCCACGCGCCTACCTCCCCAGGGGACGTTCATCAGGCACTATTGTCGGCATGGACAGTGGTACCTCCCCGCGTCTGCTCGTCGTGGATGACGACGCCGACGTGCTCGCATCGCTGGAGCGCGGACTGAGGCTGTCGGGGTTCGATGTCGCGACAGCCACCGACGGCGCCGAGGCGTTGCGCAGCGCCACCGAGACCAGGCCCGACGCGATCGTGCTGGACATCAACATGCCCGTGCTGGACGGGGTCAGCGTGGTGACCGCGCTGCGCGCGATGGACAACGACGTGCCGGTCTGCGTGCTGTCCGCCCGAAGCTCGGTGGACGACCGGGTGGCCGGGTTGGAGGCCGGTGCCGACGACTACCTGGTCAAGCCGTTCCAACTGGCCGAACTGGTGGCGCGGGTGCGCGCCCTGCTGCGCCGGCGCGGCTCGACGGCGACGTTCAGCTCGGAGACCATCCAGGTGGGCCCGCTGGAGGTGGACATCCCCGGCCGCCGCGCGCGGGTCCACGGCGTGGACGTCGACCTCACCAAGCGCGAGTTCGACCTGCTGGCCGTGCTGGCCGAGCACAAGACCGCGGTGCTGTCACGCGCGCAGCTGCTCGAGCTGGTTTGGGGTTACGACTTCGCCGCCGACACCAACGTGGTCGACGTGTTCATCGGATACCTGCGCCGCAAGCTGGAGGCCGGCGGCGCGCCCCGGCTGCTGCACACCGTCCGTGGAGTGGGATTCGTCCTGCGGACACAGTGATGAGTCCGGTGAGCCGCCTGTCGCGCATTTTCCGCCGCACCCCGTCCCTTCGGACCCGGGTCGCATTTGCGACGGCGATCGGCGCCGCAATCCCGGTATTGATCGTCGGCACGGTCGTGTGGGTCGGGATCACCAACGACCGTCTCGAGCGGCTCGACCGCCGCCTCGACGAAGCAGCCGGCTTCGCGGTGCCGTTCGTGCCGCGCGGCCTCGAGCAGATCCCGCCGTCGCCCAACGACCAGGACGTCGTCATCACCGTCCGCAAGGGCGGGCAGGTGCGGTCGAATTCCAGTGTGGTGCTGCCGGAGATGCACTCCGACTACGCCGACACCACCGTCGATGGCATCCGCTACCGGGTCCGCACGGTGGACATCCGGGGTTCGGAGCCGCCGATGTCGCTGGCGGTCGGCGCCACGTACGACGACACCGTCGCCGACACCAGCAACCTGCACCGCCGGGTGATACTCATCTGTACGTTCGCGATCGTCGCCGCCGGTGTGTTCGGCTGGTTCCTTGCCGCGTTCGCCGTCCGCCCGCTCAAACGCCTCGCCCAGCAGGCCCGCTCGATCGACGCCGGCGACGAGGCACCCGATCTGGAAATCCGTGGCGCCACCGAAGCCGTCGAGATCGCCGACGCGGTGGAAGGCATGCTGCAGCGCATCTTCAAGGAACAGGACCGCACAAAGGCGGCGCTGGCGTCGGCGCGCGATTTCGCCGCGGTGTCGTCACACGAGTTGCGCACGCCGCTGACCGCGATGCGGACCAACCTCGAGGTGCTGGCCACGCTCGACCTGCCGGAGGAGCAACGTAAGGAAGTGCTCAACGATGTGATCCGCACGCAGTCGCGGATCGAGGCGACGCTGTCGGCGTTGGAGCGACTGGCGCAGGGTGAGCTGTCGACGTCGGAAGACCATGTGCCCGTCGACATCACCGAGCTGCTCGACCGCGCCGCCCATGACGCGATGCGCGTCTACCCGGATCTCGACGTGTCGCTGATGCCGTCGCCGTCGGTGATCATCGTCGGCCTGCCGGCCGGTCTGCGGCTGGCGGTCGACAACGCGATAGCCAACGCCGTCAAGCACGGCGGTGCCACCCGGATTCAGTTGTCGGCGGTCAGCTCTCGCGCCGGCGTGGAGATCGCCATCGACGACAACGGCATCGGCGTTCCCGAGGAGGAACGCAAGGTGGTGTTCGAGCGGTTCTCCCGCGGGTCGACGGCGTCGCAATCCGGGTCGGGGCTGGGCCTGGCGCTGGTGGCTCAGCAAGCCGAATTGCACGGCGGCACAGCGTCGTTGGAGGCCAGCCCGCTGGGCGGTGCGCGGCTGCTGCTGCGTCTGCCCGGGCCCAAGCCGCCGAACGCGGAGTGAACACGCCTTCCCTAGGTCGAGCGTGCGTGGTAAGAGAGCAGCGGCCTAGCGCGCGCCCAGCAGGTCGATGACGAAGATCAACGTCTTGCCCGACAGCCGGTGGCCGCCGCCGGCGGGGCCGTAGGCCTGCTCCGGTGGGATCGTGAGCTTGCGGCGGCCGCCGACCCTCATTCCCGGGATGCCGTCCTGCCAGCCCCTGATCAGACCGCGTAGCGGGAACTCGATCGACTGGTTGCGACTCCACGAGCTGTCGAACTCCTCCCCGGTGTCGTATTCGACTCCGACGTAGTGCACTTCGACGGTGCCGCCGGGCACCGCCTCGGCGCCCTCGCCGATGACGATGTCCTCGACGACGAGTTCGGTGGGAGCATGGCCGGTGGGGAAGTCGATCTCGGGTTTGTCCGTCACCGTGACCACGCTAGCGGGCAGACTGGAGAGGTGGCAGAGGACAACGAAACCTTGACGCGGATCAACGTGCTGGTGGCCGAGGAGAAGGACCTGCGGGCGCGACTGCAGCGCGGCGAGATCAGCGGAGACGAAGAGCATGCACGGCTGAGGGTGGTCGAAGCCGAGCTCGATCAATGCTGGGACCTGCTGCGGCAGCGTCGTGCGTTGCGCGAGACCGGCGGCGACCCCCAGAATGCGCAGGTGCGCCCGACAGACCAGGTCGAGGGCTACCTGAGCTGACTGGCGCCGGGGGCAGGAGCGAAGCGACCGGGGGATGACCGAGACCTACGACGCGGTCGTGGTCGGCGGCGGTCACAACGGGCTGGTCGCCGCGGCGTACCTGGGCCGCGCGGGAAAGCGCGTGGTCGTCTTGGAACGCCTGCACCACGTCGGCGGAGCGGCGGTGTCGGCACAACCGTTCGACGGCGTGGACGCCCGATTGTCGCGCTACTCGTATTTGGTGAGTCTGCTGCCGTCGCGCATCATCGACGACCTGGAATTGCCGGTGCGGCTGGCCCGGCGCCGCTTCTCGTCATACACGCCCGACCCGTCGAGCGGAGGGCGGCGCGGACTGCTCGTAGCGCCCTACCGCGGTATCGCCGATCGCTTCTACGACCGCTGCCGTTCGGTGACCCGGGTGCTGTGGCCGACGGTGACCGAACCATTGCTGCGGCGCAGCCAGGCCCAACGCCTGGTCAATAGCGACGCGGCATGGGCTTCGATGGTCGACGAGCCGATCGGGTACGCCATCGGGGAAGCGGTGCCCGGCGACTTGGCGCGCGGCGTCGTCGCAACCGACGCCCTGATCGGGACCTTCGCGCGACTGGACGAGCAGTCGCTGCGGCAGAACATCTGTTTCCTATACCACCTCCTGGGTGAGGAATGGGATGTGCCGATCGGCGGCATGGGCGCGGTGACGGATGCGCTGACAGCGGCCGCACTGCGGTATGGCGTCGAAATCATCACCGGAGCAGATGTTTTCGCTATAGACCCCGACGGTGACGTTCGGTACCGCGTGAACGACGACGAGCGCGGCGTGCACGGAGAGTTCGTGTTGGCTGGTGTGACGCCGACGGCGCTTTCCTCGTTGATGGGTGACCAGCCGCCTGCCGCGATGCCGGGAAGCCAGGTCAAGGTGAACCTGATGGTTCGGCGGCTGCCTCGGCTGCGGGATGCCGCCGTCACCGCCGAGCAGGCGTTCGGAGGCACCTTCCACGTCAACGAATCGTTCAGCCAATTGGAATCGGCTTACGAAATGGCCGCGCGCGGTGAGGTTCCCGATCCGTTGCCATGCGAGCTCTACTGCCATTCGATGGCCGATCCCAGCATTCTGTCGCCCGCACTGCGGGCTTCCGGTGCGCAGACGCTCACCGTGTTCGGGCTGCACACGCCGCACGGGCTGGGCACCCGGGAGCAACTCACCGGCGCGGTGTTGTCGTCGCTGAATTCGGTTCTGGCAGAGCCCATCCAGGCCGTGATGATGCGGGGTTGCATCGAGACCAAGACAACGTACGACGTCGAGGAAGCGCTGGGAATGACCGCAGGCAACATCTTCCACGGCGGACTGAAGTGGCCGTTCGCCGAGGAGGACGAGCCGCTGGACTCGCCCGCTCGGCGATGGGGCGTCGCGACTGCCCACGAGCGGATTCTGTTGTGCGGCTCGGGCGCTCGCCGCGGAGGCGGAGTGTCGGGCATCGCCGGCCACAATGCCGCGATGGCGGTGCTGGACGCCGGCTGATTCCCCCCTTCTCCGCCAGGCGTGCGCGTCGGTACGGCGAGCACAGCATTCGGTGCAAGCTCATCGAGGCGAACTCCGTTAGCCGAACCTTCGCGTGCGGAGGTCAGTCTCGGCGAGCGGTGAGCCGAGCGAGTATGTCTAGAAGCGTCTTCAGCGCGCCGTCGCTCAAGGCCGAAAAAGCCTCCGGAGCGGGGTCTTCCACCGCTTCGATCTCCGCGACCACCTCGCGGCCCGCTTTGGTCAGCGACACCAGCTTGCTCCGCCGGTTGGCCGGGTCGGCGCGCCGCGCGACCAGCCCGCGCGCCTGGAGATCGTTGACCGCAACGGTGGCCGCGGGCGCGTCGATGGTCGACGCCTCCGCGATCTGCTTGACCGTCATCGGTGCACGCGCCAGCCGACGCAGAATGCGAATTCTGCTGAATGGCAAACCTGTCCGCTCCACGACGGCGCGTCGCCAGTGGTCCTTGTTGTCGATCACCAGTGTCGACATCTGGCGCCACACCTGGTCGGCCAACTCAGGCGGCACGTCCAACCTCCTGCTGCGTTGGTCCGGCGATCAGCGGAGACAGTCGCTCCGCGGAACGGATGGCACGTGAGGACGTCGACACCATGCCGAGCACCACGACGACGACCCCGAGTGCCGCGCAGACGAACCACAGCGACCGAGCTTCGGCGGCGAAATCCGTGCCCGTCGCCAACGCGGCACCGGCCAGCGAACCGCAAAGTGCCACACCCACACTCACGCCCACCTGTCGGCTCGTCGACGCCACCGCCGACGCGGCCCCGGCCCGATCCGTCGGCATCCCGCTGACCGCCGCCGTGGTGATCGGCGCGTTGACCATCGCAAAGCCGGTACCGAACACCGCGAACGCCACGAGGATCTGCCACACCGCGGTCGTCGCAGTCAGCTGCGTCAGGGTGAGGGTCGCGGCCGTCATCAGCGTTCCCGCGACCAACAGGGACGGGCGGCTGCCGAACCGGCCGACCAGCCGGCCCGACAGCGGCGAAAACACCAGCGCCCCGACGGCGATCGGCAGATACATCAAACCGGTGTGCATCGCGGAGAACTGCCGCTGTCCCTGCAGGTACAGCGACATCATGAACAGGAAGGCACCGTAGGCGGCGAAC
>JBAPQQ010000089.1:0-3297 GCA_049280695.1 Mycobacterium sp. | reverse complement strand
GGGTACGCGTTGAACCCGCCGACGATGAACATGTCCTTCTTGCGCCCGACGATCCGCAGCCGGCCGTTGGCGTCGAAGTTCCCCAGGTCGCCGGTGTGCAGCCAGCCGTCGTCGTCGATCACCTCTGCCGTGGCGGCGGGATCGTCGAAGTAGCCCTGCATCACGTTGTACCCGCGTACCAGCACCTCGCCGTCGTCTGCGATGCGCACCTCAACGCCGTCACACGGCAGGCCAGCGGTGGTGGCGACGTCCTCGAACGAATCCCCGGGACGGGACAACGTGACGTTGCCGGCCTCGGTCAGGCCGTACCCCGTCATCAGCGTCTGGAACGGCAGCTCGTCGTGCACCCGGCGAACCAGTTCCACCGGGATGTCGGCCGCACCGGTGACACCGGCGCGCAACGACGCCAGCTTGCTCTTGTCACCGACGGTGAGCAGCGAGTGATACAGCGTCGGCGGGCCGGGCAGCATCGTAATACGTTCTTGCGCAATCAGTTCCACTACCCGATCGATGTCGAATACGGCTACCGGAAGCATGGTGGCGCCGCGCAGGAACGAAGCGATGAGACCGGCCTTGTATCCGAACGTGTGAAAGAACGGGTTGATCATCAGGTACCGGTCGCCTTCGCGCAGATCTGCCAGCGTGGCCCACTCCTCGTACGCCCTCAGCGTCTGAATGTGGTTCATCATCGCGCCCTTGGGCCGCCCGGTTGTCCCCGAGGTGTAGATGATGTCGGCGACGTCTGTGCCTTTCAGACCGCTCAGCGCGCGCTCGGACCGCTCGCCGCTTTTCAAGAACTCCGACTTCAAGTCGACGACGGGAACGTCATCAGGTGCCCCGAATTCGCTTCCGAGGAAACCCTTCTGGACGAGAACAAGCTTGGCGCCGCTGCGCCGGATGATGTCGGCGGCCTCGTCCGCCTTGAACCGGGTGTTGACCGGCACCAGGACCCCGCCGGCGGTCAGCAGCCCGAAGGCGGCGACGATCCACTCCGCGCAGTTGGGCGCCCAGATCGCCACCCGGTCGCCTTTGTCGATCCCGGCTGCCGCGAAAGCACCTGCCGCACAGCGGATTTCATGGGTAAGCTCGCTGAACGAAAGGCGGGTGGAGCCGTCGGCGACCGCCTCGGCATCACCGAAGCGGTCGCCGGCGGACAGGACCATCTCCGGGATGGTCCTGAAGGTCATACCGATACAAGCCTGCCCAGATTCCCACCCATGATCTTGGCTTGGTCGTCGACGGAGAGATGCTTCAGCGCCGTCACATAGTGGGTCGGCTCAGCCAGGCCCTCGGGGTGAGGCCAGTCGGAGCCGTAGAGCACGCGGTCCACGCCGACCAGGTTGACCAGATCGTCGATGCCCTCCTCGTAGAACGGGCTGACGTAGATGCGGTTCTTGATCTCCTCGATCGGGTTACCCGGGAAGGCCTCAGGAGCCTTCTTGTACACCTCGGCCATGGAGTCCAGCAGCGGGAACATCCACTTCGATCCCGCCTCGACGATCGCCACCTTCAGCTCGGGGAACCGGAACAGTGCGCCGTGAATCACCCACGAGGCCACCGCGTCCTGGATCGGGCGCCACTCGTTGAGGATGGCCATCGCATTGGTCTGGAACGGCAGCATCTCCTGCGAGGCCCCGTCCCACTCGGAGGTGTAGCGGGAGTAGCCGCTGTCGCTGGAGTGCATCCCGACCAGTACGTCGTATTCGACGACCTTCTGCCAGAACGGGTCGAATTCGGGCAGGGCGAACGACCGAGGGCCGCGGAACCCGGGCACCGGAGCCGGACGAACCAGGATGACGCGGGCGCCGCGTTTGACCGCCCATTCCAATTCCTCGATGGCCTTCTCGACGATGGGCAGGGTGATGACGGGCGTGGTGAAGATGCGGTTCTGGTAGTTGAACCCCCAGACCTCGTCGAGCCACTCGTTGAGCGCATGGATGAGGACGTGGATGGTGACCGGATCGTCGCGCAGCCGCTCCTCGATCAGGCTGGCCAGCGTCGGGAACATCAAAGTGCGGTCCAGGCCGAGTTCGTTCATCAACTCCAGGCGCGGCGCCGGCTCGAAGAACGCCGGGATGGCCTTCATCGGCTCACCGAAGAGCTCACGTTTGCTCTTGCCGTCGGGG
Organism: Mycobacterium sp.; assembly: GCA_049280695.1. Classification (GTDB taxonomy): domain Bacteria; phylum Actinomycetota; class Actinomycetes; order Mycobacteriales; family Mycobacteriaceae; genus Mycobacterium. The sequence continues at coordinate 1,171 of JBAPQQ010000089.1, read as the reverse complement.
TTACCGTACTTGAAGTACTCCTCCCACGCGCCGGGCCTGGCGACCACTTCGAAGGTGGGGTTGGGGATGTAGTTGCTGATCTGACCGCGAATCGCGATCTTGGTCCGGCCGTTGACCTGGACGTACTGGATGACGTCCTTGTACTCCTTGGGCAGGTACTTGGTCAGCGCCTCTGGCGGCTCGTAGAGATGGTTGTCCGCATCGAACAGTGGAAACGGTATGTCGACGCGATGCGACAGTTGACCCATGAAACTCTCCTTTTCCTTTCGGGAGAATCCTATTCTCAGTCCGGTTGGGTGGCAACACGCTCCCGGGCTCGCAGGGCAATCGCCTGCCTGACAACCTGCTTCTGGATTTTTCCGCTCGCCGTCCTCGGAAAGTCGTCGACCTCGTGCACTTCCTCGGGCCACTTCTGCCTGGCCACCCCGCGGCTGTCGAAGTGGGCGCGAATCGCTTCCAGCGTCGGCATCGGTTGGCCGTGGTGCAGGCGCAGCACCGCCGCGGCATGCTCGCCGAGTCGCTCGTCGGGTGCGGACACCACTACCGCCTCGGCGACAGCGGGCATCTCGACCAGCGTCTCCTCGAGTTCCAGCGCGCTGATGTTCTCGCCGCCGCGGATGATGACGTCTGCCTTGCGGTCGGTGATCGTCAGATAGCCGTCGGCATCGAGCACGCCGACGTCCCCGGTGCGATACCAGCCCTCGTCGTCGAAGGCGCGGGCGGTGAGCGCTTCGTCGGTGTAGCCCAGGCACAGATCCGGCCCGCGGCTGAAGATCTCGCCGTCGTCGCCCAACCGGATTTCTACGCCCGGTCGCGGGCAGCCGTCGGTGAACAGCCGCTTGTCCTCTGGACCGTCGTGCGGTGTCCCGGTGATCGACGGATGCTCGGTGCTGCCGTATGAGCGGAAGACGTGGATGCCCAGGTCGGTGAGGCGGCGGGTGAACGACGCGGGCACCGTGGCTCCGCCGAGCCCGGCGGACTTCATGTGCTGCAGGTGCTCGTCGGTGAAGCCGGGATGGTCCAGCAGGCTGGTGAAGAAGTAGGGCGGTCCGCCGCCGACCGCCAGGCGTTCGCGTTTCATCAGCTCGAGCACCTCGGTCGGGTCCCAGTGGTCGATGAGGTCGATCGACGCGCCGTCCATGACGGGAATCAGGAACGCCCCGAGCATGCC
>JBAPQQ010000088.1:0-4322 GCA_049280695.1 Mycobacterium sp. | reverse complement strand
GGGCCAAGGCTCAGGGCAAGCACAGCAACATCGGCTACGACGCGCCGAAGGATCTCGAAGCCACGAAGTCCAAGATCCGGCTCGGCACCGGCGCCGACCCTCGCGTGTCGACTGCGGAGATGCAGATCTACACCATGGAGGAAACCAACGCCACCACCACCGAGACGCTGGTGAACGCCGCGAAGAGGTTGGTCGACGAACTGCCCGAAGGCACCCCGGCAGACAAGGTGCTCGAATACTGGCTGGCGTCGGCGCGCCGCGACGACGAAGCCCGCGGCGTGATCTGGCCGACGATACCGCCGGACATCCTCGGGCAGAGCGGAACTGCGTGGCAGATCTTCCCGAACTTCCAGATCGGGCAGGGGCTGACGAGCGCGTTGTGCTACAGCGCCCGGCCGGATCCCGGCTACGACCCGAACAAGTGCATCTTCGAGGTGGCGGTGTTCGAGCTGTATCCGAAAGGGAAAGAGCCGCAAACGGAGTGGGATTACACGCCACCCGGTGATCCGCGGTGGCGCAGCGTGCTGCCGCAGGACTTCTCGAACATGGCCGCGGTGCAGCAGGGCATGAAATCTCTTGGCTTCCCGGGCACGAAGCCCAATCCGTACCGGGAACGCAGCACCGTGAACCTGCACTACCAGCTGTCGAAGTACATGGGCAGCGGCGAACCCCGCGAACTCTAGAACGAAGAAGGCAACCGCATGACGACCTACGACTACAACTGCGCGCCGACGCAGACACCAGACGACATCGACATCGATGCTTTGCGGGAAAAGTACTATCAGGAGCGCGAGAAGCGGCTGCGGCCCGAGGGGTCCAAGCAGTACATCGAGCTCGAGGGCGAGCTCGCGGAGTACTACGAGATCGATCCGTACACCCCACTTGTCGCGCGCGAGCCGATCACCGACGACGTCAACGTCGCCATCCTCGGCGGAGGCATTGCAGGGCTTTTGACCGGGGCCTACCTGAGGAAGGCCGGCGTGCAAGACGTCCGGGTCATCGAGATGGGCGGAGATTTCGGTGGCGTCTGGTATTGGAACCGCTTCCCAGGGATTCAATGCGACAACGACGCCTATTGCTACATACCGCTGCTCGAAGACCTCGATTACGTCCCGACCAAGAAGTACGCCGACGGCGCCGAGATCTGGGAGCATCTCCAGCGCATCGGGAAGCACTTCGGCCTCTACGATTCCGCTATTTTCTCAACGGAGGTCCGCTCGCTGCGCTGGGACGAGGAGATCAAGCGCTGGCGGATCAGCACGAACCGCGACGACGACATCCGGGCGCGCTTCGTGGTCATGGCTAACGGCTCGTTCAACCGGCCGAAGCTGCCCGGCATCCCCGGCATCCAGGACTTCAAGGGCCACCAGTTCCATTCGTCACGCTGGGACTACGAATACACCGGCGGAGACGCGACCGGTGGACTGGACAAGCTGGCCGACAAACGCGTCGCGCTCGTCGGCACAGGCGCCACGGGCGTTCAAATCGTTCCGTTCCTTGGCCAATACGCCAAGCACCTCTACGTCTTTCAGCGCACGCCGTCGTCGGTCGACGCGCGCGGCAACACTCCGACCGATCCCGAATGGGTCAAGACGTTGACGCCGGGCTGGCAGAAGGAGCGGCAGCGCAACTTTCATCGCTGGAGCCCGTTCGAGGGCGTGGTGTTCGACCAGCCGGACATGGTCTGTGACTTCTGGACCGAACTGGGTCGCAACATGACCGCACGGATCGCGGCGATGGATGATCCCGCCTCGTTGAGCCTGGAGCAGATCATGGCGATCCGGGAGGAAGAGGACTACAGAGTCATGGAACGGCTGCGCCGCCGCGTCGCCGAGATCGTCGAGGACGAAGAGACAGCCGAAGCGCTCAAGCCCTATTACCGGCTCTTGTGCAAGCGCCCCTGCTCCAACGACGACTATCTGCCCACATTCAACCGCCCGAACGTTACGTTGGTCGACGTCTCGTCGTCGAAGGGCGTGGAACGGATCACGCAGAACGGCGTCGTGGAGAACGGTGTCGAGTATGAGGTCGATTGCATCATCTATGCCAGCGGGTTCGAGATCACGACCGAGATCAGCCGCCGCTACGCGATCGAGGCGATCGAGGGTCGCGACGGGTTGCCGCTGTTCGACTACTGGCGAGACGGCTACAAGACCCTTCATGGAATGACGAGCCGCGGCTTCCCGAACCAGTTCCATACCGGTTTCATCCAAGGCGGCGTGGCCGCGAACACCACGGCGATGTTCGAGCAGCAAGCCGAGCACATCGCCTACATCATCGCCGAAGCGTGCAAGCGCGGCGCCACCACCGTCGAGCCGAGCCAAGAGGGCCAGGACGAGTGGATCAAGACCATTCGCGAAAACGCGGTCGACACCTCGGATTTCGACATGCAATGCACGCCGGGCTATTACAACAACGAAGGCGGTGGCGGCGGAGAGGGTATCCGGTCGCATCTGGGTGAGCCCTATTCGCCTGGTTTCTACATCTTCGACGACCTGTTGAAGGAATGGCGCGGCAAGGGCGATCTCGAAGGCCTGGAGCTGAGAAGCTAGTGACCTCTCGGCCTTTCACGAAAGTGACGCCACGGCGAAAAATCAGCGGAATTTTCGCACTGACGTCACGTTCGCGGCCGCGGCTGTGGAGATCCGATGCCTGAACTGCGCTTCGACGATCGCGTCGCTGTCATCACCGGCGGCGGGCGCGGGCTGGGCCGCAGCTATGCGCTGCTGCTCGCATCCCGGGGCGCACAGGTTGTCGTCAACGACCCCGGCGGCAGCATGGCGGGGGACGGCATCGACGCCGGCCCGGCCGAACAAGTCGTAGCGGAAATCAAGGCAGCAGGCGGACAAGCCGTTGCGTGCACCGAATCCGTCGCGACGGCCGGCGGCGGCCGCGCGATCGTCGAGGCCGCCATCGATCACTTCGGCCGCCTCGACATCCTGATTCACAACGCCGGCAACGTCCGTCGGGCTTCCTTGAAGACGATGAGCACCGAGGACTTCGAAGCCGTGCTCGACGTGCACCTCCGGGGCGCGTTCAACGTCGTCCGGCCGGCATTCCCGCTGATGTGCGCGGCGGGCTACGGCCGCATCGTGTTGACGTCGTCGATCGGCGGGCTGTACGGCAACCACGAGGTCGCCAACTACGCGGTGGCCAAGGCCGGTGTGATCGGACTGTCGAACGTGGCCGCACTCGAAGGCGCTGCCGACGGCGTCAAGTGCAACGTGATCGTTCCGGGCGCTCTCACGAGAATGGCCGAAGGGCTGGACACGTCGGCGTACCCTCCGATGGGCCCCGAGCTGGTCGCGCCCGTCGTCGGGTGGCTCTGCCATGAAACCTGTTCGATCACAGGCGAAATGCTCGTCGCCATTGCCGGTCGGGTCGCCAGAGCCGTTGTCGCCGAAACACCGGGCGTCTATCGGCCCTCCTGGTCGATCGAGGACGTCGCCGAGCAGATCGACGCGATCCGAGGCACCGGCGACCCGGTGATCTTTCCCGTCGTCCCCAGCGGCCACAACGACCACATCGCCTACAGCTTCGCGATGAGCCGTGAAGGCGCGCTTCATGGCTGACACCACCGCCGGGCCGCTGGCCGGGGTGCGGGTCGTCGACCTCACCGCGATGGTGATGGGGCCGTACTGCACGCAGATCATGGCCGACATGGGCGCCGACGTCGTCAAGATCGAACCGCCCGAAGGTGACAACACTCGCTACATCTCGGTGGGGCCGGCTCCCGGAATGAGCGGGGTGTTCGTGAACGTCAACCGCGGCAAGCGCAGCGTCGTGCTCGACTTGCGGTCTGAAACCGGAAAAGCCGCGCTGCGCAAGCTGATCGAGACGGCGGACGTGTTCATCCACTCGATGCGCTCGAAGGCCGTCACCAAACTCGGGTTCGGCTACGACGACGTTGCCGCGATCAACCCTGCGATCGTCTACACCAACTGCTACGGCTACGGCCGGCGCGGCCCCGACCGAGACCGGCCCGCCTACGACGACACCATCCAGGCAGAGTGCGGACTGCCGGCCGTGCAGGAGCAGTTGACCGGCGAAGCCAACTACGTCGGAACGATCATGGCCGACAAGGTCGCCGGGCTGACCGCGCTGTACGCCACGATGATGGCGTTGTTCCACCGCGAACGCACCGGGGAAGGCCAAGAGGTCGAGGTGGCCATGTTCGAGACGATGGCCTCGTTCATCCTGGTGGAACATGCCAACGGGGCGATGTTCGACCCGCCGCTCGGGCCGGCGGTGTATCCGCGCGCCGTGGCTCCCAACCGGCGGCCGTACCGTACCAAGGACGGCCACATCGCTGCGCTGATCTA
>JBAPQQ010000087.1:0-10099 GCA_049280695.1 Mycobacterium sp. | reverse complement strand
CCCTGGCATTGGTGCTCGCTGAGCATCGAATCCAGCACGCGCCCAGCCGGGGCGAGGAATTCGTCGTTGTCCAGCGTGCGGGCGTCCCATTGCCGGTTGGTGGCCTGGAAGATGGCGTCGAGCATGTTCGACACCGTCTCGTCGGGGCCGAAAACCCGGAAATTGCGGTGATCCTCGTTGAGCGCTGTCACGTCGCGCAGGAAGGCTCCCAGCACCCGGGTGTCTTCGGCCTCCAGCGCGCCGGGCGCCGCCACGTCCACCGCGTGGATTCGGAAGTCCGGCATCGCCAGCTCACGCAGCAGCAGGCCACCATTGGTGTGGGGGTTGGCGCCCATCCGTCGTGCACCCCGCGGAGCCAGTGCGGCCAGGTCCGGCAACAGCGTTCCGGCGTCGTCGAAAAGCTCCTGCGGCCGATAGCTTTTCATCCATTCTTCGAGCTCGGCGACGTGCTCAGAGTGCTCGGCGTCGACCAGCAGGGGAACCTGGTGGGCGCGGAACGTGCCCTCGACCGGTAGACCGTCGACGACCTTCGGTCCGGTCCACCCCTTGGGGGATCGCAGCACGATCATCGGCCAGCGTGGCCGGGTCGGGTCGTTTGCATCACGGGCGTGCTCGCGGATCGCGTGGATGCGCTCGATCACCGCATCCAGGGTGGCGGCCATCAGCTGGTGCATCGCCGCGGGTTCGTGGCCTTCGACGAAAAACGGTTCCCAACCGCAGCCGCGCAAAAACTGCTCCAGCTCCTCATGCTCGATGCGGGCCAACACGGTCGGGTTGCTGATCTTGTAGCCGTTGAGGTGAAGGATCGGCAGGACCGTGCCGTCGCTGATCGGGTTGAGGAACTTCGTGGACTGCCATGCGGTCGCCAGTGGGCCGGTCTCGGCTTCGCCGTCGCCGATCACGCACGCCACGATCAGGTCCGGGTTGTCGAACGCCGCACCGAAGGCGTGGCTCAACGAGTACCCCAGTTCACCGCCCTCGTGGATGGATCCGGGCGTGGTCGGGGCGACGTGGCTGGAGATTCCGCCCGGGAACGAGAACTGGGTGAACAGTTTCTTCAGCCCGCCCTCGTCCTGGGTGATATCGGGATAAACCTCGCTGTAGGAGCCCTCCAGATAGGTGTTGGCCACCAGCGCCGGGCCACCATGGCCAGGCCCGGCGATGTAGAACATGTTCAGGTCGTACTGGGTGATCGCCCGGTTCAGGTGCACATAGATGAAGTTCTGGCCCGGTGTGGTTCCCCAATGGCCCACCACCAGCGGCTTGACGTCCGACAACGAAAGCGGCCGCTTCAGCAACGGGTTGTCGTACAGGTACAGCTGCCCCACCGACAGGTAGTTCGCCGCCCGCCAATAGGCGTTCATTCGTTCCAGCAGTTCCGGGCTCAACGTCTGGTTCGACACGACGTGCGGCTCGTGCCTACTGGTTGTCTGGGTCATGTCGCCGTCCTTCCACGGTCGTGGACTTAGGAGTTCGGGAGTACACACCTCCCAGTGTTCGCCGGCGAGGCTACGCGTTCGCGCGTGGCGACCGGCGAGGTGCTATCTGTCGGTGTCAAGCCGGAGACTTCCTCGGTCAACGTCCAAACCAGGCTCACACCGATGTCGCCCATCAGCGGACCTTGCCGGATACAGCGCCGCGTATCGCAGGCCATGAAGCCTTCGCCCACAACACCATCTCTACACCCGTCGGCTTCAAATTGACTGTGTAGCTCATCAGAGCGAATTGTTTCCGCGCGTCGTACCGGCAGCTCGCGGGTATCGTTCACCGGCCCCTACGCGATCCGATTCGCGGGTTGATCCGACGCAGGCCGGTGACAACTCTGCGCGGGTCATCAACGGCCGTTAAGCGCCGCCTATAGGTGCGTGCGGTCGCGGATGGCTTTGACCACCTGCCGCACCGCGGTTTCCGTCGCCGCCAGCGGAGCGACGGCGGCCTCGCCGACGCCGACGATGCGCTCGACACGGTCGACGATGCCCTCGAGGCGGTTGAGTGTGTCGTTGAGATAGTTCAGGCTGCTGTTGAAGGTCTCCAGCGATCCGTCGAGCCCGTTGATCGAGTTGTCCAGTGCCGACAGCGAATTCATCAGGTTGTGCAGCACCGTGTCCACCTGCTCGACGGTGACGTCGGCGTTGAGCGCCGCCTGCGCCAGCGTCTTGATCCTCTCCCGGCCCGTCCGCGGGGAACCCTTGTCCGTCATGGGGCCATTATGTCCTGTCGCCGAGCTTGCCCGCGGCCGCCTGGTCGATCAGCCACACGGTGGCGTCGCGTCCGAGCGCGCCGGCCGCGGGCACGTCGTCGGGATTGGCGCCGTCGACCGCGGCGGCCACCGCGTCGGCCTTGCCGGCGCCGGAGACGATCAGCCATACCTCGCGTGAACGCCGAATCGCCGGAAGTGTCAAGGTGATTCGTCGGGGCGGTGGCTTCGGCGAGTCCTCCACTGCGAGCACCATTCGCTTCTTCTCGCGCACCGCCTCGGTGTGCGGGAACAGCGAGTTGATGTGGCCCTCCGGTCCCATGCCCAGCAGGTGGACGTCGAAATCCGGTGCAGGCTGGCCTTGTTCGGCCTGCGCGGCCAACTCCCGCTCGTAGGCCTGCGCCGCGGCCTCGATGTCGTCACCGAACGCGCCGTCACTGGCGGCCATCGGGTGCACGTTCTCGGCGGGGATGTCGATCTTGTCGAGCAGCGCCACCCGGGCCTGCCTGAGATTCCGCTCGTCGTCGTCCTCGGGGACGAAACGGTCGTCGCCCCAGTACAGGTGGACTCGCGACCAGTCGATGCCACCGCCGCGCTCGCCGAGGTGTTGCAGCACGCCGATCCCGGTTCCGCCGCCGGTGAGCACGATCGACGCCTTGCCGCGGAACTGCACCACCGACGCGATCTGCTCGGCAAGGCGTTCGCCGACCGCGGCCACCAGCGCGGCACTGTCGTGGTAGGTATGGACGGACGTGCTCATACGTATTCCACCTTGTCGATGCCCTGCAGCGCCTCGGCGTAGATCTCGTCGGCGTCAAGGCGGCGCAGATCCTCGGCCAGACACTCGCGAGTCTCCCTGCGCGGCAACGGCAGTAGCGCCTCGGGCTTGGCCGTGCGGCTCAGCGTCGCCGTCGACCCGTTCTGCGGCCGGCTGAGCGTCACCGTTTCCGTCGGACGCTCCAGCTCCACCTTGAGGTCCCCGACGGCACGCCGCACCGGACCGTCGATGCGGGCGGCCAGCCAGCCGGCCAGGATGTCGAGTGCCGGTTCGGTTTTCAGTCCGGACACCAACGCCGAGCCGATGGGTTCGTGCGGTGGCTGGTCGATCGCCGACGCCAGCAGCGCACGCCAGTAGGTGATGCGGCTCCACGCCAGATCGGTGTCGCCCGGGGTGTAACCCTGCAGGCGGCTCTTGATCGAGGCCAGCGGATCCTCGGCGCCGGTGGCGTCGGTGAGCCGCCGGAGTGCCAACCGTCCCAACGGATCCTGCGCCGGGACGGCGGGCGCCACGCCCGGCCACCACGCCACCACCGGCGTGTCGGGCAGCAGGAACGGCAGCACGACGCTGTCGGCGTGCGCGGCCAGCGGACCGGAGATGCGCAGCACCACCACCTCGCCGGCGCCGGCGTCCCCCCCGACCCGCAGTTGGCCGTCCAGGCGCGGGTCCTCCGCGAACGGGTCGTCGGGCACCACCACGATGATCCGGCACGGGTGCTCGCGGCTGGCCGACACCGCGGCCTCGATGGCACCCTCGTCCACGTCACCGGTGTCCAAGGCGATGACGAGCGTCAGTACGCGGCCCAGCGTGATCGCACCGCCTTCCTCACGCAACGCGGTGATGCGCTTGTTGAGCTCGTTGGTGGTGGTGGCGGGCAGGTCGACGATCACTGTGCCCTCGATTCTTCGCCCAACCGGCTCGTCATGGACGCCGCCATTCCCGGCCCGTGCGGTGCATCATCTCGAAGGCCGACTCCGGGCCCCAGGTGCCGGCCGGGTACGGATCGGGCTTACCGTGTGTCGCCCAGTAGTCCAGCACAGGATCGAGGATCTCCCAGGACAGTTCGACCTCTTGGTTCACCGGAAACAGGGACGGCTCGCCGAGCAGGACGTCGAGGATCAGCCGCTCGTAGGCCTCCGGGGAGTCCTCGGCGAACGCGGAGCCGTAGGAGAAGTCCATGTTGACGTCGCGGACTTCCATCGCGCTGCCGGGCACCTTGGAGCCGAACCGCATCGTGATGCCCTCGTCGGGCTGGACGCGGATGACGAGCGCGTTCTGGCTGAGTTCCTCGGTCATCGTCTGGTCGAACGGCAGATGGGGTGCGCGTTTGAAGATCATCGCGATCTCGGTCACCCTGCGGCCCAGTCGTTTTCCGGTCCGCAGGTAGAACGGCACGCCGGCCCATCGGCGGGTGTCGATGTCGAGTGTGATCGCCGCGAACGTCTCGGTGCTGGAGTCCTTGGAGAAGCCCTCCTCGTCGAGCAGCCCGACCACCTTCTCGCCGCCCTGCCAGCCCGCGGTGTACTGCCCCCGTGACGTGGTCTCCGACAGCGGCTGCACCAGCCGCACCGCCGAGAGGACTTTGACCTTCTCCTCTTTTAGCTCGCGCGGATTGAAGTTGATCGGCTCCTCCATCGCCGTCAGCGCGAGCAGTTGCAGCAGGTGGTTCTGGATCACGTCGCGCGCGGCGCCGATTCCGTCGTAGTATCCGGCGCGTCCGCCCAGCCCGATGTCCTCGGCCATCGTGATCTGCACGCTGTCGACGTAGTGCGAGTTCCAGATCGGCTCGAACAGTTCGTTGGCAAAGCGCAGCGCCAGGATGTTCTGCACCGTCTCCTTGCCGAGGTAGTGGTCGATGCGGAACACGGTGTCCTCGGGGAACACGCTGTTGACCACCGCGTTGAGTTCCTGCGCGCTTTCCAGGTCGTGGCCGAACGGCTTCTCGATGACCACCCGGCTCCACTTGCCCTCCTGCTGGCGCGCCAGTCCCGACTTGGACAGCTGCTCGCAGACTTGCGGAAACGCCTTCGGCGGGATCGCAAGGTAGAAGGCGTGATTGCCGCCGGTGCCGCGTTCGGCGTCGAGCTTCTCCAATTTCTCGGCCAGCCGGGCGAACGCCGCGTCGTCGTCGAATGTGCCCTGCACGAACCGGAATCCCTCGGCGAGCCGGTCCCACACCTCTTCGCGGAACGGGGTGCGGGCGTGCTGTTTGACCGCCTCGTAGACCACCTGGCCGAAATCCTCGTCGGCCCAGTCGCGCCGCGCGAAACCCACGAGCGCGAACGTCGGCGGCAGCAGTCCCCGGTTGGCCAGGTCGTAGATCGCCGGCATCAGCTTCTTGCGGGCCAGGTCGCCGGTGACCCCGAAGATCACCACCCCGCACGGCCCGGCGATGCGGGGCATGCGTTTGTCACGCTTGTCGCGCAACGGGTTGTGCCAGACCGCCGCTGACGCCGCGGATTTTGTCGCCACGGCCGTCACTTCTTCGCGGCGTCGAGCTGTTCTTGGGTGGCCTGCAGCAGTTCGTGCCAGGACTTCTCGAACTTTTCGACGCCCTCGTCCTCCAGCACCAGGAACACGTCGCGCAGGTCGATCCCGACCCGGGTCAGCTCGTCGAACACCGCCTGCGCCTCGTCGGCTCGCCCGGTGACGGTGTCGCCGCCGATCACGCCGTGGTCGGCGACTGCGTCGATCGTCTTCTCCGGCATGGTGTTGACCGTATCGGGGGCGACGAGTTCGGTGACGTAGAGGGTGTCGGAGTAATCGGGGTTCTTCACGCCCGTCGACGCCCACAGCGGGCGCTGCACCTGCGCACCGTCGGCCTTGAGCGCTTCGTAGCGCCGCCCGCCCTCGAAGACCTGCTGGTAGGCGGCGTACGCCAGCCGGGCGTTCGCCACACCGGCCTGCCCGCGCAGGGCCAGCGCTTCGTCGCTGCCGATCTTCTCCAGCCGCTTGTCGATCTCGGTGTCGACGCGGGACACGAAAAACGATGCGACGGAATGGATCTTGGAGATGTCGTGGCCGGCCTGCCTGGCCGCCTCGAGCCCGTCCAGGTAGGCGTCCATGACAGCGCGGTGCCGTTCCACGGAGAAGATCAGCGTGACGTTGACCGAAATGCCTTCCGCCAGAGTGGAGGTGATGGCAGGCAGGCCCGCCTTGGTCGCCGGGATCTTGATCAGCAGGTTCGGCCGGTCGACGATCTTCCACAGCTCGATGGCCTGCTGGGTCGTCTTGTCGGTTTCGTGCGCGAGGCGGGGGTCGACCTCGATTGAGACGCGGCCGTCCACGCCGTCGGACGCCTCCCACTGCGGGCGCAGCACGTCGCATGCCTCACGCACGTCGTCGGTGGTGACGGTGCGGATCGCAGCGTCGACGTCGGCGCTCCGGTCGGCCAGTTCGCTGACCTGCTCGTCGTAGGCGTGGCCGTGCGACAGCGCGCTCTGGAAGATCGTGGGGTTGGTGGTCACTCCGACAACGCATCTGGTGTCGATGAACTCCTGCAGGTTGCCGCTTCGCAGCCGGTCCCGCGACAGGTCGTCGAGCCAGACGGACACGCCCGCCGCGGACAACGCGGCGAGGTTTTCGTTTTGCGCCATGATTCAGCCCTTTCTAGTTGTCCAGTGACCGTTCCGCGGCGGCGACGACGGCCTCGGCGGTGAAGCCGAATTCGCGGAACAACGTCTTGGCGTCGGCGGATTCGCCGTAGTGTTCGATCGACACGATCTCGCCGGTGTCGCCCACCAGCTTGTACCAGCTCTGCGCCACCCCGGCTTCGACGGCGACGCGGGCCGACACCGCCGGCGGCAGCACCGAGTCGCGGTACTCGACGGGTTGGGACTCGAACCACTCCACGCACGGCATCGACACGACGCTGGCCTGAATCCCCTTGTCCGCCAGTATCTTCCGTGCGTCCACCGCGAGTTGCAGCTCTGAGCCGGTGCCGATCAGGATCACGTCGGGTTCGTCTGCGGGCTGCCCACCCAGCACGTAGCCACCCTTGGCGACGCCGTCGGCGCTGGTGCCCTCCAGAACCGGAATGCCCTGGCGCGTCAGGATCAACCCGACCGGACCGCTGGCCGCCCGGCGGGAGAGGACGGCGTGCCATGCGTACGCCGTCTCGTTCGGGTCGCCCGGCCGCACCACCGACAGATGCGGGATCGCCCGCAGCGCCGCCAGGTGCTCGATCGGCTGGTGGGTGGGCCCGTCCTCGCCCAACCCGATCGAGTCGTGCGTCCACACGTAGATGGTGTCGATGTCCATCAGCGACGCCAGCCGCACGGCCGGTCGCATGTAATCGGAGAACTGCAGGAACGTTCCGCCGTAGGCCCGCGTCGGGCCGTGCAGCACGATGCCGGACAGGATCGCGCCCATCGCGTGCTCGCGGACACCGAAATGCAGGGTGCGCCCGTACCGGTCGGCCGTGAACTCCTTCGTCGAAATCGACGGCGGCCCAAAGGAAGTAGCGCCCTTGATCGTGGTGTTGTTGCTGCCGGCGAGATCGGCCGAACCGCCCCACAGCTCTGGCAGCCGGGGGCCCAGCGCACTCAGCACCTCACCCGAGGCGGCGCGGGTGGCCAGCGACTTGCTGCCGGGCTCCCAGTAGGGCAGGTCCTCGTCCCAGCCGTCGGGCATCTCCTGGGCGATCAACCGGTCCAGCAGCGCCTTGCGGTCGGGCTCACGCTCGGCCCACGCGTCGAAGTCCGTCTGCCACTTCTGGTGTGCCTCGCGCCCGCGGTCCACCAGCTTGCGGGTGTGGGCCAGCACCTCGTCGCGCACTTCGAAGTTCTTGGCCGGGTCGAAGCCCAAAGCCTCCTTGACCGCGGCCACCTCGTCGTCACCCAGCGCGGCACCGTGGGCTTTGCCGGTGTTCATCAGATGCGGTGCGGGATAACCGATCACGGTGCGCACCGCGATGAACGACGGCTTGTCGGTGACGGCCTGCGCCGCGGCGATCGCCTCTTGGATGCCGACGACGTTCTCACCGCCCTCGACGATCTGCACGTGCCAGCCGTACGCCTCGTAGCGCGCCGGGGTGTCCTCGGAGAGCGCGATCTTGGTGTCGTCCTCGATCGAGATCTGGTTGTTGTCGTAGAACACGATGAGGTTTCCGAGCTGCTGGGTGCCGGCCAGCGAGGACGCCTCCGAGGTCACTCCCTCTTCGATGTCGCCGTCGGAGGCGATCGCGTAGATGTAGTGGTCGAACGGGCTGGTGCCGGGCGCCGCATCGGGGTCGAAGAGGCCGCGTTCGTACCGCGAGGCCATCGCCATGCCGACCGCAGACGCGAGCCCCTGGCCGAGCGGGCCGGTGGTGATCTCGACGCCGACGGTGTGGCGGAACTCGGGGTGCCCGGGTGTCTTGGAGCCCCAGGTGCGCAGCGACTCGATGTCGGAGAGCTCCAGCCCGAAGCCGCCGAGGTAGAGCTGCAGGTACAGCGTGAGGCTGCTGTGCCCGGCCGACAGCACGAACCGGTCCCGGCCGAGCCAGTGGGTGTCGCTGGGATCGTGTCGCATGGCCCGCTGGAAGAGCGTGTAGGCCAGCGGAGCGAGGCTCATCGCCGTGCCCGGATGACCGTTGCCCACCTTCTGGACCGCGTCCGCCGCCAGCACCCGGACCGTGTCCACGGCGGCCGAGTCGAGGTCGGTCCAGTCGTCCGGGTGGTTGGGGCGGGTAAGGGCGGAGATCTCCTCAAGCGTGGTCACAAACGTGCTCCTCAAGTCGGTAGCAGGCTCTGGGTCAACCCTAGTGCGGGCGGCCGGGAAACTCGATCGCTCTGGCTGACGGTGACTAAGGATCGCTTAGCAGCGTGTTCGCCGGGACGGATTTGCCGGGAATCGACCCTGAGGTGTCGGCGCAGGCGCCTCGCGGTCTACCATCGCCTGTAGTAGAAGCTGAACGCTCGCGCGGGCAGCCGACATACCGCGAGGAGTATCTGCGTGAGCATTCGCGAGCCGGTCCACATTCCGTGGCCCAGCCGCACCCGTACCACGCTCCTCGGCTACCTCGCGTTGACCAAGCCGCGGGTCATCGAGTTGCTCGTGGTCACCGCGATCCCCGCGATGCTGCTGGCAGACCGCGGCACCGTGGCCCCGCTGCTGATCGTGAACACCCTGATCGGCGGCATGCTGGCGGCCGCGGGGGCGAACACGCTGAACTGCGTGGCCGACGCCGACATCGACAAGATGATGAAGCGCACCGAACGCCGGCCGCTGGCGCGCGCGGCGGTGCCCACCAGCCACGCGCTGGTGTTCGGGATCGCGTTGTCGGTGGCGTCGTTCTTCTGGTTGTGGTGGACGACGAATCCGCTGTCGGCCCACCTCGCGGGCGTCACCATCGGCTTCTATGTGTTCGTCTACACGCTGCTACTGAAGCGGCGGACACCGCAGAACGTGGTCTGGGGCGGTGCCGCGGGATGCATGCCGGTGATGATCGGCTGGTCCGCGGTGACGGGCACCATCGGCTGGCCGGCATTGGCGATGTTCGCGATCATCTTCTTCTGGACGCCGCCGCACACCTGGGCGCTGGCCATGCGCTACAAGGAGGACTACCAGGCAGCGGGCGTGCCGATGCTGCCGGCCGTGGCCACCGAACGCCAGGTGACCAAGCAGATCCTGGTGTACACGTGGCTCACGGTCGTCGCGACGCTCGTATTGGCGCTGGCCGCCGGGTGGCTGTACGCCACAGTGGCGGTGTTAGCGGGCGTGTGGTTCTTGACCATGGCGCATCAGTTGTATGCGGGGGTGCGCCGCGGCGAAGCGGTCAAGCCGCTACGGCTCTTCCTGCAGTCCAACAACTATCTTTCCGTCGTGTTCTGCGCGCTGGCCGTGGACTCCGCGCTGGGACTCCCCACGCTCTTCTAGCTTCTAGCCTCGCCGAAATTGCATTCCGCGTGGTCCCCACTCGTACTTCTCGGCGCTGGTTGCAATCTCGGCGCCATCACGGCAGCAGTACGACCGAACCGGTCGTCCGCCGCCCCTGCAGGTCCCTGTGCGCGCGGGCGGCCTCGGCCAGCGGGTAGCGCTGGCTGACCGTCACCGTGATCGACCCGGCCGCGATCGCGTCCAGCACTTCGCCTGCCCGCCAGGAGAACTCGTCGGGAGTGCGGGTGAAATGCACCAGCGACGGC
>JBAPQQ010000086.1:0-7474 GCA_049280695.1 Mycobacterium sp. | reverse complement strand
GCCAGAAGATGTCCTCGACGTCGCGGCGCGACAGCGGCGCGACGACATGACCGCGGTGCGGCTCGAGAACGACCATGCCTTCGCCCCGCAGCGTGCGCAGCGCCTCCCGCACCGGCGTGATGCTGACGCCCAGCTGGCCGGCTGTTTCGTCGAGTCGGATGAAGGTGCCGGGGCGCAGCGAGCCGCCCATGATCGCCGCCCGCAGGTGCGCTGCGACCTCGTCCGAGAGTTGTTCGCGCCGCACGGCTGGAGCGTTCACCCGGCCCTCCGCGATACCTGACGATTCGGGCTTGTACCCGACCGGCCGAGGCCATAGTGTGACCGGGGCAACAGAATTTTTGATCAAATATCATCTCTGCGCAACCCCACGACCCTCGGGAGCCACAGCAGGTGACGTCGCAGCAGCACCCGACCGAGCAGCCGTATCTTGCCCGTCGTCAGAACTGGACGAACCAGCTGGCCCGCCATGGGTCGATGCAGCCCGACGCCACCGCACTGCGCTACCTCGGCAAGACCACGACCTGGGCTCAGCTGCAGCAGCGGGTGGATTCGCTCGCCGGCGCACTGAGCCGGCGCGGCGTGGGATTCGGCGACCGTGTGCTGGTGCTGATGCTGAACCGCCCGGAGTTCGTCGAGTCGGTCCTGGCGACCAACAAGCTGGGCGCCATCGCGGTCCCGGTCAACTTCCGGATGACCGCACCCGAGATCGCGTTCCTCGTCGGCGACTGCGAAGCACACGTGGTGATCACCGAGTCGGTGCTCGCCCGCGTCGCCACTGCTGTGCGTGACCTCGACCGGACGCTGCGTACCGTCATCGTCGCCGGGTCGGCGTCGGAGGACGGTGTGCTCGATTACGAAACCCTGATCGCCGAGGACGGCGAACCCCATCCCGCTGTCGACATCCCCAACGACTCGCCCGCGCTGATCATGTATACGTCGGGTACCACGGGCCACCCCAAGGGTGCGGTGCTCACCCACACCAACCTCGCCGGGCAGGCGTTGACGTTCCTGTTCACCAACGGCGCCGACATCAACCACGACGTCGGCTTCATCGGCGTCCCGCTGTTCCACATCGCCGGCATCGGCAACACGATCCCCGGGTTGCTGCTGGGGCGGCCGACGGTCATCTACCCGCTGGGTGCGTTCGACCCCGACGAGCTGCTCGACGTTCTGCAGGCCGAACGGGTGACTGGCATCTTCCTGGTGCCGGCCCAATGGCAGGCGGTGTGTGCGGCGCAGCAGGCACAACCGCGCGAACTCGCGCTGCGCGTGTTGTCCTGGGGCGCCGCCCCCGCCTCGGATACGCTGCTGCGCCAGATGTCGGAAACCTTCCCCGGGACCCAGATACTGGCGGCGTTCGGGCAGACCGAAATGTCGCCGGTGACTTGTATGTTGTTGGGAGAGGACGCTATTCGCAAACTCGGCTCAGTCGGCAAGGTGATCCCGACGGTGGCCGCCCGCATCGTGGACGACGACATGAACGACGTGCCGGTGGGCCAGGTCGGCGAGATTGTGTACCGGGCGCCGACGTTGATGGCCGGCTACTGGGACAACCCCGAGGCCACCGCGGAGGCGTTCGCCGGCGGCTGGTTCCACTCGGGGGATCTGGTGCGCCAGGACGAAGAGGGCTACATCTGGGTCGTCGACCGCAAGAAGGACATGATCATCTCGGGCGGCGAGAACATCTACTGCGCCGAGGTCGAGAACGTGCTCGCGGCACATCCGGCAATCGTCGAGGTGGCCGTGATCGGGCGGCCGCACGAGCGCTGGGGCGAAGTTCCGGTGGCCGTCGTCGCCGTTGCTGAGCCACCTATTACCTTGGCTGATCTTGATGAGTTCCTGGACGAGCGGCTCGCGCGCTACAAGCACCCCAAGGTTCTCGAAGTCGTCGACGCCCTGCCGCGCAACCCTGCGGGCAAAGTCCTGAAAAGGGAACTGCGGGCGAGATTCGGCGCCCCGGCGGTCGCCGACCCCGGTCAAAGCGGCTCTGCGGCAACGGTTTCTACCGGGGCAACAGACGGTTGATGGGAGTGGTCGTGTTTGCTAACGGTTCGAAAGTCAATACTGCGGATGCCATGTACGGCCGGGTATCCATCGGGTACAGTCCTGTGGTCCGTCCCACTACCAGCCGGTAGGGAGATGGACGTCACGTGGTCGGACCGGGGCTAGGAGGGGGCGTGCGAGACAGTCTGCCGTTGCGCCGCGGTAAACGCGGCTACGACGTGCGGGTGCCCCGGTGACCGCGTCCACCGCCGGATTCGCCGGCTACGTGCGCGAAAGGGCCCGGCCGCCGCTGGAGGCCGTGGGCGGCTTCTTCCGAATGGTGGTCTTGACCGCCAAGGCGAGCACCAAGTGGCCATTCGAATTCAGAGAGTTCGTCATTCAGTCCTGGTTCTTGATGCGAGTGACGTTCCTGCCCACGGTCGCGCTCGCCGTGCCGGACACGGTGCTGATCATCTTCACGCTCAACCTGTTGCTGGTGGAGTTCGGCGCGGCGGACGTGTCGGGTGCCGGCGCGGGATTGGCCGCCGTCACCCAGCTCGGTCCGATCGTGACCGTGCTGGTGGTCGCCGGGGCCGGCTCGACGGCCATTTGCGCCGACCTCGGGGCGCGCACCATCCGCGAGGAGATCGATGCCCTCGAGGTGCTCGGCATCGACCCGATCCACCGCCTGGTGGTGCCCCGCGTCGTCGCGGCCACCATCGTCGCCGTCCTGCTCAACGGAGCGGTGATCATCATCGGTCTGGTCGGCGGATTCCTCTTCGGCGTCTACTTCCAGAACGTCTCCGCCGGCGCCTATTTGTCGACCCTCACGCTCGTCACGGGTCTGCCCGAAGTCGTCATCTCGATCGTCAAGGCGCTGACCTTCGGACTGATCGCCGGTCTGGTCGGCTGTTATCGAGGATTGACGGTGTCGGGCGGCTCGAAGGGGCTGGGGACCGCCGTGAACGAGACGCTGGTGCTGTCCGTCGTTGCGCTGTTCGCCGTCAACGTGGTGCTGACCACCATCGGCGTCCGGTACGGAACGGGGCGCTGACGTGAGTACGGCGACCGTTCTTCGCAGCCGGTTCCCCCGGGCCTATTCGCGTGCCAGCCGTTGGGGCGGTGCACCCGGGCGGTTCCTCGAAAACACCGGCCAGCTGGCCTGGTTCATCGTCACCGCCATCGGCCAGATCCCCAATGCGCTGCGCCAATACCGTCGCGCCATGTTGCGGCTGATCGCCGAGATCGGCATGGGCACCGGAGCCATGGCCGTCGTCGGCGGCACCGTCGCGATCGTCGGCTTCGTGACCCTCTCGGGCGGCTCGCTGATCGCCATCCAGGGCTACGCGTCGCTGGGCAACATCGGTGTGGAGGCCTTCACCGGCTTCGTCGCCGCGCTCGTGAACGTGCGCGTCGTCGCTCCGCTGGTCTCCGGCCAGGCGCTGGCCGCCACAGTCGGCGCCGGGGCCACCGCCGAGCTCGGCGCCATGCGGATCAGCGAAGAGATCGACGCCCTCGAAGTCATGGGTATCAGGTCGGTCTGCTATCTGGTGTCGACGCGGATCGTGGCGGGTCTGGTGGTGATCGTGCCGCTCTACGCCATGTCGATCATCCTGTCGTTCCTGTCGGCACAGGTCACGACGACGCTGTTCTACGGCCAGTCGACGGGGACTTACGACCACTACTTCCGTACCTTCCTGCGGCCCGACGACGTGTTCTGGTCGTTCGTGCAGGCAGTCATCATCGCGATCGTCGTGATGATCAACCACTGCTACTTCGGCTACAACGCCAGCGGCGGGCCCGTCGGCGTCGGTGAGGCCGTTGGCAAGTCGATGCGCGCGTCGTTGGTCTGGATCGTGCTCGTTGTCTTATTCGCCTCGTTGGCGCTGTACGGCACCAACCCGAACTTCAACCTGACGGTGTAGTCCGATGACGGCGCCCCTGAACAGCTCCCGGACACCGCCCTACAAACTGGGCGGCATCGTCTTCATAGTGTTGTGCGTCGTCGTCGTCGTGCTGGTGCTCCTGCAGTTCCGCGGCACCTTCGAACCCAAGACCGAGCTGACGCTGATGTCCGAGCGTGCCGGGCTGGTGATGGACCCCGGGTCGAAGGTGACCTACAACGGCGTGGTCATCGGCCGGGTCGCTGACGTCGCAGAGGTCAACGTCAACAAACTGCCGAAGGCGAAGCTGACGGTGGACGTCGACCCGAAGTACGTCCACCTGATCCCGCAGAATGTGGACGCCGAGATCAAGGCGACGACGGTGTTCGGGAACAAGTACGTGTCGTTCACCTCCCCGAAGAACCCGACCAAGAAGCGGATCTCGGAGGGCGACGTCATCCAGGTGTCGGCGGTGACCACCGAGTTCAACACGTTGTTCGAGACGCTGGTGTCGATCTCGGAGAAGGTGGACCCGATCAAGCTCAACGAAACCCTGTCCGCGGCGGCGCAGGCGCTGGACGGGCTGGGCGATCGGTTCGGGCAGTCGATCATCCACGGCAACGAGATCCTCGACGACGTGAACCCGAGGATGCCGCAGATCCGCTACGACAACCAGCGGCTGGCGGATCTGGCGGAGATCTACGCCGACGCGTCGCCGGACCTGTGGGCGTTCCTGCGCAGTGCGGTCGTCACCGCCGGCACCATTAACGAGCAGCAGGCCAATCTCGACGCGGCGCTGACGGCGTCCGTCGGGTTCGGCAACACCGGCGCCGACGTGTTCGAGCGCGGCGGCCCTTATCTGACGCGCGGGGCCGAGGACCTCATCCCCAGCTCGCAGTTGCTCGACGAGTACAGCCCGGCGTTGTTCTGCACGATCCGCAACTTCCATGACGTGGCGCCGAGGATCGCGGACTCCCTTGGCGGCAACGGTTATTCGCTGCGCACGCATTCGCAGATCGTCGGTGCCGGCAACCCGTACGTGTATCCGGACAACCTGCCCCGCGTGAACGCCAAGGGCGGCCCGGAGGGCAAACCGGGCTGCTGGCAGGAAGTCAACCGTGATCTGTGGCCGGCGCCGTACCTGGTGATGGACACCGGGGCGTCGATCGCGCCGTACAACCACCTTGAGCTCGGTCAGCCGCTCGCTATCGAATACGTGTGGGGCCGCCAGGTCGGGGAGAACACGATCAACCCATGAAAATCACCGGTACCGCCATCAAGCTCGGAGCATTCTCGTTGGTGCTCCTGCTGTTCACCGTGCTCATCATCGTGGTGTTCGGTCAGATGCGCTTCGACCGCACCACCGGATATTCGGCGATCTTCAGCAACGCGAGCGGGCTGCGCAGCGGCCAGTTCGTCCGCGCCTCCGGTGTGGAGGTCGGCAAGGTCGCCAACGTGGAACTCATCGACAACGGCCGGCGGGCCCGGGTGGAGTTCCGGGTCGACCGGACGTTGCCGTTGTACGAGGGCACCACCGCGTCGATCCGCTACCTGAACCTGATCGGCGACCGTTATCTCGACCTCTCGCGCGGCGACAGCGACAAGCGGTTGCCCGTCGGCGGCACGATCCCGATCGAACGGACCAAACCTGCGCTCGATCTCGACGCGCTGGTCGGCAGCTTCCGGCCGCTGTTCCGTGCGCTCGATGCGGACAAGGTCAACAACATCTCGCAGGCGCTCATCACGGTGTTCCAGGGCCAGGGCGGCACGATCAACGACATCCTGGACCAGACGGCGCAGCTGACGTCGACGCTCGCCGAGCGCGATCAGGCGATCGGCGAGGTGATCAAGAACCTCAACACCGTGCTGGACACCACCGTGCGGCATCAGAAGGACCTCGACGAGACGGTCAAGAACTTCGAAACGCTGATCACCGGGCTGAAGAACCGGGCCGACCCGATCGCCGACGCCACCGCTGAGATCAGCAACGCGGCGGGCACGATCGCAAACATCTTGTCCGACAACCGGTCCCTGCTGCATGACACGCTCGGACACCTGGAGACCATTCAGGAGCCGCTGATCGACCAGCAAGACCAGCTCGACGACGTCTTGGTGAGGCTCCCGGCGTCGCTGAAGATCATCGGCCGCGCAGGTGGCGTCTACGGCGACTTCTTCAACTTCTACGCGTGCGACGTCTCGCTGAAGCTGAACGGCTTGCAGCCCGGGGGGCCGGTGCGCACCGTCAAGATCTGGTCGCAGCCCACAGGCAGGTGCACGCCGCAATGAGGACTTTGGAAGGCTCGAACCGAGTACGCGGTGGCCTGATGGGCATCATCGTGGTGCTGCTGGTCGTCGCAGTGGGCCAAAGCTTCGTCAGCATCCCGCAGCTGTTCGCCCAGCCGACCTACTACGCCGCGTTCAGGGACGCGGGCGGCATCAAGCCCGGTGACAAGGTGATGATCTCCGGTGTCGAGGTCGGGAGGGTGCGCTCGTTGACCATCGACGGCGACCGCGTCAAGATCGGCTTCACCCTGGGCGGCGAGCGGATCGGAAAAGACAGTCGGGCAGCCATCCGCACCGACACCATCCTCGGCCGCCGCAATGTGTCCATCGACACGCGTGGGACGGACTGGTTGCAGGTGAACGGGACGCTGCCCGAGGGGCAGACCAGCGAGCCGTACCAGATCTATGACGCCATTGACACATTCACCAGGGCATCGCAGGACTGGAACATCGACGACGTCAAGCAGTCGCTGAACGTGCTGAGCGAGACCATCGACCAGACGTACCCGCATCTGACCGACGCGCTCAAGGGAGTCGAGCGATTCTCCGACACGATCGGGAAGCGGGATGACCAGATCAAGCAGCTGCTGGGCAACGCGAACAAGATCGCCGCGATTCTCGGCAACCGCAGCGG
This sequence comes from Mycobacterium sp., assembly GCA_049280695.1. GTDB lineage: Bacteria > Actinomycetota > Actinomycetes > Mycobacteriales > Mycobacteriaceae > Mycobacterium. Next base: position 691 of record JBAPQQ010000086.1, on the reverse strand, counting down.
ACAGATCAACTCCCTGCTGGTGAATGCGCAGACGCTACTGGCGGCGGTCAACGAGCGGAGCCAGGCGGTTGCCTATCTGCTGGAGAACGTTTCGGCCTTCTCCCAGCAGGTGAAGGCGTTCATCGACGAGAATCCCAACCTCAACCACGTTCTCGAACAGCTGCGCACCATCAGCGACATCCTGGTGCAGCGCAAGTTCGACCTCGCCGACTCGCTGACCACGCTGAGCAAGTTCACCGCCTCGCTCGGTGAGGCATTGGCGTCGGGCCCCTACTTCAAGGTGATGCTCGTCAACCTGCTGCCCTACTGGATCCTGCAGCCGTTCGTGGACGCGGCCTTCAAGAAGCGCGGCATCGATCCGGAGAACTTCTGGCGTGGCGCCGGCCTGCCTGCGTTCCGCTGGCCCGACCCCAACGGGACCAGGTTCGAGAACGGTGCACCGCCGCCGGCGCCGACACCGCTGGAGGGGACGCCGGACTACCCGGGTCCCGCCGTGCTCGCCGGCACTCCGTGTTCGTATACGCCGGCCGCGGACACGATTCCCACAGCAGGGAATCCCCTGCCGTGCTCGCACCTGAGCGTCGGCCCGTTCGGCAACAACCCGTACGGGTCCGACTACCCGCCGCCGAACGTCAACGTCGTGACGTCGCCGCCCAACCCCAACGGGCCGGGCTACACACCGGGCGTGACG
>JBAPQQ010000085.1:0-7627 GCA_049280695.1 Mycobacterium sp. | reverse complement strand
GAATCGCGGAGCACCCGGACCGCGGGCTCGTTCATGTCTTCCAGCACCTTTGACGTGCCCGCACCCACCCGCTCGGTAATCCACTCCAGGTCGTCGACCACCCGCACCAGCGCGCGGCTGCCGGCGGTGAGGCCTACCGGCCGGAAATCGGCGCCGAAGAAGTTGGCCCGCAGGGCGTCCATCGCTGCCGTCACCTGTTCGGCGGACCCACTGCCGTCCAGTCGATCGGCCAGCGCGCCGCACACCTGAGCCGCATGCCGGCGCAATTCGTCGTGATGGCGTGGTGGCAGCAGGAACAGCGATGCCGACACGCAGATCGACAGCGCGATCAGCCAACCGAGCAGCCGTTCGTCGATGGGCCCGGGCGGCGTGCACGCCGGCAGCACGAACGTCAGCAGCGTCGCACGGCGCCCTGCCGCGATCGTCTCGGAGAGCACTCCGGAGAGCGTCACCACCACGCCCAAGACGAACATCGTGGCCACGGCCAGCCATGGGTGCGGGGCCACCATCGTGCCCACCGCGATCAGCACCGCACCGTTGAGACCCAGCCCGGCATACGCCAGCGCGCGGTTCTGGCGGTTGCCGGGGAAGTCGGCGAGCACCATCAGCGCGAACGACCCGAAGATGGTGAACAGCGGCGTCTGCGATGCGCCGATGCGGAAGCTGACCGCGGCTGCGACCGGCACGACGAGCGCCGCCCGCACTGCTCGTCGCAACCCGTCGCGCTCCGGATCGCGGGTCTTCAGCCGGCGGACCCCACGGTCGAGCACAGCCGGCGCCAGCATGGCTGGATGGTAGAGCCGATGCACTCAGGTGTGCGCTGCGATCGCGGCGAACCGGCCGGAGTCCAGACACTCGAGCAGCTCTCCGGCAATCCACTCCAGCGAGTGTCTGTCTTTCGGCAACGTGGACTGCTCGTAGCCGACCAACACGTAGACGGCCCAGTCGGCGAAGACATGGGCCTGGTGTTCGTCGTGCAGGATCTGCAGGGCGGCCGCGCGCATGATTTCGTGGCGAGCCCGGTCGACGGCCTCCTGTGCGGCACGCACCTGAGGGTCGAGGCTGCACCAGGTGCGCATTGCCGACTCGGCACCGTGCGGCAGGTTCATCCCGTTGTGGATCAGCAGGTCGATGCGCCGGCGGGGGTCCCGCTCGTGCTTGCAGCAGTCGGCGAGCTCGATGGTGCTGGCCCTCTTCCAGTGGCTGACGAGCTCGCGGGTATAGGCGGGCCAATTCTCGAAGTAGTGGTAGAACGAGCCGCTGGTGACGCCGAGCCTGCTACACACCTCGGCCAGCTTCAGACCGCCGTACCCGAGATCGGACAACACATCAAGGCCCGTTTCGAAGTAAGCGTCCCGCGACAGAGCTGTCGTCGCCATGTCACGGGCGGTATCCAGAAATTGCGCCCGCTAATCGTCAAGTGACAAACCCGACAGCGCATCGGGCAAGTTTGACCGCGACGTAAATTCCACGGGGTGAGGGTATGAGTAATAGAACAACGGTGTGACAGAATGCGGGGGTGCAAAAGGCGTCCAGGGGCCCTGGAAGACCGCCCGCAGCGAAGGCGGCGGACACCCGTGAGCGCATTGTGCGGGCCGCGCGGCAGGTTTTCAGCGAACTGGGCTACGACGCGGCTACGTTTCAGGAAATCGCGGTCCGTGCGGACCTGACCCGGCCGGCAATCAATCACTATTTCAAGAGCAAGAGGTTGCTCTATCGGGAAGTTGTCGAGCGCACCAACGAAATGGTCGTCGTGAAAAGCGTGCAAACAGCGTTCGAGGCGCCGACCCTTCTCGGTCAGCTGGAAGGCTTCATCAACGCCGCCGTGGGTTCGGACTTGGACGATCGATCCGCGGCTGCCTTTCTGGTCACCTCGGTGCTCGAGTCTCAGCGGCATCCCGAGCTGCGCCGTGAGGACCACGACGCGCTGCTGGGCACGCGGCAGTTCTTGACGTGGGCGGTGACCGGAGCCATGGAACGCGGGGAGCTCACCAGCGACACCCCGGTCGAACAACTCGTCGAGGTGATGACGGCGATGTTCTGGGGCATGGGGTTCTACGCTGGCTTCGTCGGAAATCACGAGGAGCTGGAGATGATCACCGAGCAGTTCAAGCAGCTGATGGTCGGCAAGCTCTGGGACTGGAAGACCTGACCCGATCGGGTGATATGCGGCACACCGCAGCATAGGTTGACTAACCTATTCTGTAGCATAGCTATCAAATGAACGAGCTGCAGACACCTCCGGATGCCATCCCTTCCGTACGCACACCCGGCGACAGCTGGGAGATCACCGAGAGCGTCGGCGCCACTGCCCTCGGCGTCGCGGCGGCGCGGGCCGCTGAAACCGCACAACCCGACCCGCTGATCCGAGATCCGTACGCCTACCTGCTGGTGTGCGCCGCCGGACCGGCCTGGGCCGAACTGGCCAGCGGGTCGGCCACGTGGTACGGCGACGACGAAGCCGACCAGCGCATCGACGAGATGTCGCGCACCTACCAGGCTGTGCGCACCCACTTCTTCGACGAGTTCTTCGGCGCCGCGTCCCGCGACGGCGTGGGCCAGGTGGTGATTCTGGCGGCGGGGCTGGACTCGCGGGCGTACCGGCTGGACTGGCCGGCGGGCACGGTGGTGTTCGAGATCGACCAGCCCAAGGTGCTCGCCTACAAGGGCGCCACGCTCGGCGCGCACGGTGCGGTTCCGACGGCGGTGCGCCATGCCGTCGGGGTGGACCTCCGCGACAACTGGCCGGCGGCTCTGATCGACGCCGGCTTCGATCCGTGCCGACCCACGGCGTGGCTGGCCGAGGGCCTGCTGCCCTACCTGCCCGCCGACGCCCAGGACCGGCTGTTCGACCAGGTGACGGCGCTCAGCGCGCCGGGCAGCCGGATCGCCGTCGAGGCGTTCGCGGCGCACACCTCCCAGACCGACGAGCAGCGCGCCACGTGGCGTGAACGCACCGAGCGGCTGCGTCGGCAGCTGGGATTGAACGACGACTTCGAGGCGTTGATCTACCAGGAGCCCGACCGTGCCGACGCCGGGCAGTGGTTGTCCGAGCACGGCTGGCAGGTGCACACCGTCGACAGCCACGACGAGATGGCCCGGCTGGGCCGTCCGGTGCCCGAGGATCTTGTTGTGGACAGCGTGTCCAGCACGCTGGTGTCGGCCCGGCTCTGACCAGACGAAATAGGAGACGAAGATGAGCGCGTTGCGCACAGACGACGACACCTGGGACATCGCCACCAGCGTGGGCAGCACCGCGGTGATGGTGGCCGCGGCTCGGGCCGCCGAGACCGCCCGGCCCGACCGGTTGATCAACGACCCTTACGCCGAGATCCTGGTCGCCGGCGCGGGGACCGGCGTTTGGGAGCAGATGCTCGACGAGGAGGTTCCCGCCAAGCTGGCCGCTGTCGACGAGGAGGCGGCCGCGATCTTCGAGTACATGCGCAGCTACCAGGGTGTGCGCACCCACTTCTTCGACGCGTTTTTCGCCGAAGCCACCGCGGCGGGCATCCGCCAGGTCGTCATCCTCGCCTCGGGCCTCGACTCCCGCGCGTACCGGATCGACTGGCCCGCGGGCACCGTCGTCTACGAGATCGACCAGCCCAAGGTGCTTGAGTACAAGGCCGCGACGCTGGCTGCCCACGGTGTGCAGCCGGTCGCTCAGCGCCACGAGGTGCCGGTCGACTTGCGCCAGGACTGGCCGTCCGCGCTGCGGGCGGCGGGCTTCGACCCGGCGCTGCCGACCGCGTGGCTGGCCGAGGGCCTGCTGATGTATCTGCCCGGCGACGCCCAGGACCGGTTGTTCGAACAGATCACTGCTCTGTCTGCCGCGGGCAGCCGGATCGCGGTCGAGACCGCCGGCCACCACGCGCCCGAGCGGCGCGAGGAGATGCGGAAGCGCTTCGAGCGGATTTCCGACCAGTTGGGCATGCAAGAAGCTCCCGACATCACCGACCTCACCTACGACGATCCCGATCGCGCCGACGTCGCCCAGTGGCTGAACGGCCATGGCTGGACCGCGACGGCCGAGCCGTCGGACGACGTTCAGCGCCGACTCGGCCGCCACGTGGAGGTGCCGATCAACGACGGCGACGCGTTCGCCACGTTCGTCACCGCCGCAAGGCACTGATAGGGGCGTTCTTCGCGCCGAGCGTGGGGGTTACGGACGCCGTTGGGCCCAAATCTGTACCTGGCACCCACGCTCGGCGTCACCGCCGAAATGCCGGGCCAACTGGTTGGTTAGGATCGCGTCATCTCATTCCCCTTAGGGAAGGACGCGCCATGACCACCGAATCCGTCGCGCCGGCACAGCAAGCGGCAGCACCCGCCGAATCCGGCATCGGCGAAACCGTCGCCCGGCTTCGTCGCACCTTCGCCACCGGCCGCACCCGCAACCTGGCGTGGCGGCAGGACCAGCTGCGCAAGCTCGAGCGGCTGATGATCGAGAACGAGGCGGCGATCGCTGACGCGCTCGCGCAAGATCTCGGCCGCAAGCCGTTCGAGGCCTGGCTGGCCGACATCGCCAGCGTCGCCGGCGAGGCGAAGGACGCAGCGAAGAACGTCCGCAAATGGGCGCGGCGCAAGTACCGGCTGCTGGAGCTCTCGCAGCTGCCGGGCCGTGGCTGGGTGGAGTACGAGCCGTACGGCACGGTGTTGATCATCGGCGCGTGGAACTTTCCGTTCGCCTTGACGCTCGGACCGGCGGTCGGCGCGATCGCCGCCGGAAACACCGTGGTGCTCAAGCCGTCCGAGGTCGCTCCGGCGTCGTCGCGGTTGATGGCCGAATTGGTGGCGCGGTACCTGGACGGCGAGGCGATCGCGGTCGTTGAGGGCGACGCAGCGGTGAGCCAGGAACTGATCGCGCAGGGCTTCGACCATCTTCTGTTCACTGGCGGCACCGAGATCGGCCGCAAGGTGTACGAAGCTGCGGCGCCGCACCTGACGCCGGTCACGCTCGAGCTCGGCGGCAAGAGCCCGGTGATCGTCTCCGCCGACGCCGACATCGACGTGGCGGCCAAGCGGATCGCGTGGACCAAGCTGCTCAACTCCGGGCAGATCTGCATCGCTCCGGACTATGTGTTGGCCGACGCCAGAATTCGCGACGAGCTGGTGAGCAAGATGGCCGCGGCCATCTCCGCATGGGAGGTCGACCACCCCGACGGGATGCGCATAGTCAACGAGCGTCACTTCGACCGGCTCACCGGTGCGCTTGCAGCGACGGAGGGCGAGCTTGCGGTCGGAGGCGGTTCCGACCCGGGCAAGATGCGCATTCACCCGACGGTGGTCGTCGATCCCAATCCCGACGAGCCGCTGATGAAAGACGAGATCTTCGGCCCGATCCTGCCGGTGTTGACCGTCGAAAACCTCGACGAGGCAATCACTTTCGTGAACTCGCGGCCCAAGCCGCTAGCCGCGTACCTGTTCACCAAGGCCAAGGCAGTGCGCGAACGGGTGATCAAGGAGGTGTCGGCGGGCGGCATGGTGGTCAACCACCTCGTCTTCCACTTCGCCACCAACAAGCTGCCGTTCGGTGGCGTCGGCCCCTCGGGCATGGGTGCCTACCACGGCAAATTCGGGTTCGAGGAGTTCAGCCATCGCAAGTCGGTGATGACCAAGCCCACCCGGCCCGACCTCACCGCCATGATGTACCCGCCGTACACCGCAAGGGCATGGAAGCTGGCGCGAAAGATATTCTGATGCACCGCTTCTCGCATTTTCCGTAGCCTGTCCCACCGAAAGGAAACTCATGCCAGGAGTGCAGGACCGCGTCATCGTCGTCACCGGAGCGGGAGGGGGTCTCGGACGCGAGTATGCGTTGACGCTCGCCAAGGAGGGCGCCAGCGTCGTCGTCAACGACCTCGGCGGCGCCCGTGACGGCACCGGCGCCGGACATTCGATGGCCGACGAGGTGGTGCAGCAGATCAAGGATGCGGGCGGCCGCGCGGTGGCCAACTACGACAGCGTCGCGGACGCCGACGGTGCCGCAAACATCGTCAAGACCGCGGTCGAAGAGTTCGGTGCGATCCACGGCGTGGTGAGCAACGCCGGCATCCTGCGCGACGGCACCTTCCACAAGATGCCGTTCGAGAACTGGGACTCCGTGCTCAAGGTGCACCTGTACGGCGGCTACAACGTAATCCGCGCGGCCTGGCCGCATTTCCGCGAGCAGAACTTCGGCCGCATCGTGGTGGCGACGTCGACCAGCGGGCTGTTCGGCAACTTCGGCCAGGCCAACTACAGCGCCGCCAAGCTGGGGCTGGTCGGGCTGATCAACACGCTCGCGCAGGAAGGCGCGAAGTACAACGTCAAGGCCAACGCGGTCGCGCCGATCGCCGCGACCAGGATGACCGAGGACATCCTGCCGCCGGAGGTGTTCAAGAAGCTGACGCCGGAGTATGTCGCGCCGGTAGTGGCCTACCTGTGCAGCGAAGAGGTGCCCGACACCGCGTCGGTGTTCATCGTCGGCGGCGGCAAGGTGCAGCGCGCCGCGCTGTTCCAGAACGAGGGCGTGACATTCTCCGACGTGCCGTCGGTCGACGAGGTGGCCGCCAAGTGGAACGAGATCGACGACCTGTCCGCGGCAAAGCAGGCCAACTTCTCTCTCGGCTGACTCCTCAGTGAAAGCCGTTGTCGCCGAGGAGCTCTGCGGCCCCTCGGGACTGGTCTACCGCGACGTCGACGACATCCCCGACCAGGTGGACGGCGCGGTGGTCATCGACGTGCGCGCCGCCGGCGTGACGTTCCCCGACCTGCTGGTGATCCGCGGCGAGTACCAGATGAAGGCGACGCCGCCCTTCGTTCCCGGCTCCGAGGTTGCCGGGGTGGTGGTGTCGGCGCCGGAGGAATCGGGTCTTTCCCGTGGCGATCGAGTGGCGGCCGGGACGATGCACGGCGGCTATGCGGAGCGGATCGCCGTTCCGCCGGAAAGCGTGTTCCCCACGGTGCCGGGCATCGGCGACGCAGAGGCGGTGGCGCTGCTGCGCAACTACCAGACGATGTACTTTGCGCTGGCGCGCCGTGGAGCGCTGCGGACAGGGGAGACGGTGCTGGTGTTCGGGTCGGCCGGCGGTATCGGAACGGCAGCGGTGCAAGTGGCAAAGGCGTTGGGCGCGTGGGTGATTGCCGCAGTACGTCGGCCGGAGGCGGTCGACTACGTCGGCTCTCTGGGCGCCGACGTGGTGTTGCCGTTGACGGACGGATGGCCTGCGGCGGTGCGCGAGCACACCGGCGGTGTGGGAGTGAACCTGGTCGTCGACCCGGTGGGTGGCGACGTGTTCGACGACGCGATACGCGTGCTGGCTGCCGAGGGCAGGCTGCTGGTGGTGGGCTACGCGGCCGGGCGCATTCCGACGGTCAAGGTGAACCGGTTGTTGATGCGTAACGTCGGGGTGCTCGGGGTGGGGTGGGGCGAATACTTCCTGACGCACCCCGGGGCCGAGCAGTTGTTCGGGTCCGGGGTGAGCCGACTGGTGCAAGAGGGCCTGAGGCCGCCGCCACCGGTGTGCTATCCACTGTCGAAGGCACGCGACGCGTTGCAACTGCTTGCCGACGGCGGTGTGTTCGGGAAGCTGGTGCTCGAGCCGTAACGTTCGTCGAGGAGTACGTTGACAGGAACATGACTTCCAAG
>JBAPQQ010000084.1:0-4858 GCA_049280695.1 Mycobacterium sp. | reverse complement strand
GTGCCGGCGTGTCGTCGCCGAGGTTTATGTGTCGCGGTCTGGCGTGCGCCTACGCCTGGACGGTCACCGGATCGCCGATGCCGACGTTGTTGTAGTACCACCTGGCGTTGTCGGGACTCAGGTTGATGCAGCCGTGGCTCACGTTGGCATACCCCTGCGAGTCCACCGACCTCGGCGCCGAATGCACGTCCACGCCGCCGCCGTTGATCCGCTCGGCGTAGTAGGCGGTGATCTTGTAGCCTTCCGGGTCGCTCAGCGGAATTCCGATGGTTCGCGAGTCCATCACGACGCTTGCTTCTCTCGACAGCACACTGAAGCGGCCGATCGGCGTCGGCCGGCTGGGCTTGCCCATCGACGCCGGCATCGTCCGGGCCAACTGCCCGTCGATGCTGACCGTGAACGTGTGCGCCGAGATGTCGGCCACACCCTGCACGACCGAGCCGGTGGTGATGTCGGTCTTGAAACCGCCCACCGACAGCGGGATCACGCTGTGCGCCGGCCAGTAGCCGTCGGGCTTGAATTCCAGCGTCCGGTTGTTCGGCCAGGAGAACTGCCCGGACGGTGCGTTCGGCGCGTCGACGGTGAATGAGCGTTCCGCCGCGGCTCGGCTCGCCACCGGCATGGCGAACGTCACCGTCACCGTGGCGGCCACCCCCACCCTTTCTCCTGCCTTCGGCGACACGGAGGCCACCGTCAAATCCGTCGACGTCACCGCCGCGGAGCCCGGAACTGCGGCTCCGACCAGCGCCATCGCCGCGATCGTCAACGCGACGAGCACTCTTTTCACATTCAGCAAACGCATGCTCGGATTTACCCGAGCGCACGGCAGGCCGAAACATCTCCTAGGTGTACGACTCATCAGCTGACCCACCTGTCCCCCCCTCACCGAATTGATGACGGACACCAAAAACGATACCGACGTACGGGAATGCGTGAGAGCCGAAACAGCAAAGAAGCCACCTCGCGCAAGCCGGGAACCGGCCGCGATTAGGCAGGTAGCGTGGAGTGGTGACCCAACCCAACAATCTTCCGCGGACCGTCGGGGAGTTGCGCGCCTCAGGACACCGCGAGCGCGGTGTCAAGCAGGAAATCCGCGAGAACCTGCTCGAAGCGCTGGCCGAAGGTCGCGACGTGTGGACCGGCATCTTCGGTTTCGAAGACAGCGTGCTGCCGCAACTGGAGCGGGCGCTGATCGCCGGTCACGACATCGTGCTGCTCGGCGAGCGCGGCCAGGGCAAGACTCGGCTGCTGCGCTCCCTGGAGGGGCTGCTCGACGAGTGGACCCCGGTGATCGCCGGGGCGGAGCTGGGCGAGCATCCGTACACGCCGATCACCCCGGAATCGATCCGGCGGGCCGCGGACTCGGGCGACGACCTTCCGGTCGCCTGGAAGCACCGCAGTGAGCGCTACACCGAGAAGCTGGCCACCCCCGACACCAGCGTGGCAGACCTCGTCGGCGACATCGACCCGATCAAGGTCGCCGAGGGCCGCAGCCTGGGCGACCCCGAGACCATCGCCTACGGGCTCATCCCGCGTGCGCACCGCGGCATCGTCGCCGTGAACGAACTGCCCGACCTCGCGGAACGCATCCAGGTCGCCATGCTCAACGTGATGGAGGAACGCGACATCCAGGTCCGCGGGTACACGCTGCGGCTGCCGCTGGACGTGCTCGTCGTCGCCAGCGCCAACCCGGAGGACTACACGAACCGCGGCCGGATCATCACGCCGTTGAAGGACAGGTTCGGCGCCGAGATACGCACGCACTACCCGCTGGAACTCGACGCGGAGGTCGGCGTGATCAGCCAGGAGGCGCACCTGGCGGCCGAGGTTCCCGAATACCTGCTGCAGATTCTCGCCCGCTTCGCCCGCTACCTCCGCGAGTCCCGTTCGATCGATCAGCGCTCGGGAGTGTCCGCGCGGTTCGCGATCGCCGCGGCCGAGACCGTCGCGGCGTCAGCCCGCCATCGTGCCGCAGTGCTGGGCGAGAGCGACCCGGTGGCGCGGGTGGTGGACCTGGGCAACGTGATCGAGGTGCTGCGCGGAAAGCTCGAGTTCGAGTCCGGCGAGGAGGGCCGCGAGCAGGCCGTGCTGGAACATCTGCTCCGCAGGGCCACCGCCGACACCGCACAGAAGTTGTTGGGCGGCATCGACGTCGGGCCGATCGTCGCCGCCGTCGAGCACGGGTCGCCCGTCACCACCGGCGAGCGGGTGTCGGCCCGCGCGGTGCTGGCCGCGCTGCCCGAGGTGTCCGCGGTAGCCAAGATCCAGCAGCGATTGGGTGCCACGTCCGACGGACAGCGGGCGGCGGCAGTCGAGCTGGCGCTGGAGGCGTTGTATCTGGCCAAGCGGATCGACAAGACGAGCGGCGACGGGGAAACCGTCTATGGCTAGACGGGGCCGGGCGTCCCGCTACTCCGCCTATACCGGTGGGCCCGATCCGCTGGCGCCACCGGTGGATCTGCGTGACGCGCTCGAGCAGATCGGTCGCGACGTGATGGAGGGCAGTTCGCCGCGGCGTGCGCTCTCGGAGCTGTTGCGGCGCGGCAACCAGAGCATGCGCGGCACCGACCAGCTAGCTGCCGAGGCGAACCGGCGCCGTCGGGAACTGTTGAGCCGCAACAACCTCGACGGCACCCTGCAAGAGGTCAAGCGTCTGCTCGACGAGGCAGTCCTCGCCGAGCGCAAGGAGCTGGCGCGTGCTCTCGACGACGACGCGCGGTTTTCCGAACTCCAGCTGGAAAACCTGCCTGCATCGCCGGCGAAGGCCGTCCAAGAGCTCGGCGATTACCGGTGGCGCAGCGGTGAGGCGCGCGAAAAGTACGAGCAGATCAAGGATCTGCTCGGCCGCGAGATACTCGACCAGCGTTTCGCCGGGATGAAGCAGGCGTTGGAGAACGCCACCGACGAAGACCGGCAACGTGTCAACGACATGCTCGACGACCTCAACGACCTGCTGGACAAGCACGCGCGAGGCGAAGACACCCAACAAGACTTCCAGAACTTCATGGCCAAGCACGGCGAGTTCTTCCCCGAGAACCCGCAAAACGTCGACGAGTTGCTCGACTCGCTGGCCAAGCGCGCCGCCGCCGCGCAGCGGTTCCGCAACTCTTTGAGCCCGGACCAGCGGGCTGAGCTGGATGCGTTGGCGCAGCAGGCTTTTGGTTCGCCGTCGCTGATGCAGGCACTGAACCGGCTCGACTCACACCTGCAGGGCGCCCGCCCGGGTGAGGACTGGACCGGCTCGTCGCGGTTCTCCGGCGACGACCCGCTGGGCATGGGCGAAGGCGCCCAAGCCCTTTCGGACATCGCCGAACTCGAGCAGCTGGCCGAGACGCTGTCGCAGAGCTACGCCGGGGCCACGATGGACGACGTGGACCTCGACATGCTGGCCCGTCAGCTCGGCGAGGACGCCGCCGTCGACGCCCAGACGTTGGCGGAGCTGGAGCGGGCACTGCTGAACCAGGGCTTCCTCGACCGGGGGAACGACGGCCAGTGGCGGCTGTCGCCGAAAGCCATGCGGCAGTTGGGGCAGACGGCGCTGCGTGACGTCGCCAAGCAGCTCTCGGGCCGGCACGGAGAGCGCGAGACCCAGCGTGCCGGTGCCGCCGGCGAGCTGACCGGCGCGACGCGGCCGTGGCTGTTCGGAGACACCGAGCCGTGGAACGTCACGCGGACTCTGACGAACGCCGTACTGCGCCAGGCCGGGACGGGGGAGGGAGACCGGCGGCAGATCAGGATCACCGTCGACGACGTCGAGGTCTCCGAAACCGAAACCCGCACGCAGGCCGCGGTGGCGCTGCTGGTGGACACGTCGTTCTCGATGGTGATGGAGAACCGGTGGCTGCCGATGAAGCGGACGGCGCTGGCGCTGAATCACCTTGTCAGCACCAGGTTTCGGTCCGACGCGCTTCAGATCATCGCGTTCGGCCGGTATGCGCGCACCATGAGCGCCGCCGAGCTGACCGGCCTGGAAGGTGTCTACGAGCAGGGCACCAACCTGCACCACGCCCTCGCGCTGGCCGCGCGTCACCTCCGCAGGCATCCGACCGCGCAACCGGTGGTGCTCGTCGTCACCGACGGCGAGCCGACGGCACACCTGGAAGGGGGTTTGGGCCGCAGCGACGAACCGGCGCAGGTCTTCTTCGACTACCCGCCGCATCCCCGCACCATCGCGCATACCGTGAAGGGCTTCGACGAGGTGGCGAAAGCCGGTGCGCAGGTGACGATCTTCCGGCTTGGCAACGATCCAGGCCTGGCGCGGTTCATCGACCAGGTGGCGCGCCGGGTGCAGGGCCGCGTCGTGGAGCCCGACCTCGACGGCCTGGGCGCGGCGGTGGTCGGCGATTACCTGCGCTCACGCCGCCGCTAGAGTCCCGGCAAGCAGACGCCAAGTCGCACGTTTCGGGCCTCGGTAATGCGATTCCGCGTCTGCTCGCGGGGACGGGGTCAGTGTTTGCGCTGCTTGCGGCGGACGCTGACACCGCCCCAGAACGAGAACCCCTTGATCACGACGTGCGGCGCGCCCGGCATCCCGTTGCCCGCCGCGTCGTGGTCGAATGCGCCCATGATCCCGCGGCCCAGAATCTCGACGTTGACTTCCGGCGGCACCAGGATGGTCTGGCCGCCCATGATCGAGTACGACCTGATCTCGACCTCAGGGCAGGTGAAGTCCGCGTACCGCAAGTCGACGACACCGCCGCCCCACAGCGCGAGTGTGGTCAACCGGCTCGGCACGTTCCACCGGCCGCGGCGCTCGAAACCGCTCATGATCCCCAGCAGCACCGTCGAGGGCGCCGGTCGACACGACGCCCCCGGCCGGCGGGGCCGCACCGACGCGTTCGGCAAGTCGGCGCTGAGC
>JBAPQQ010000083.1:0-4844 GCA_049280695.1 Mycobacterium sp. | reverse complement strand
GCCCGAGCACCTCGCCGGCCGCCAGAACGGCGCGCGCCGCCAACCGGCCGTCGGGATCCGGTGACTCCCGCATTTCGCTCAACAGCGGAGTCTCGACGCCCCTCGGGCACACGCAGCTGACGCCGATACCCGCGTCCCCGTAGGTGATCGCCAGCCATTCCGCGAAGCCCACCGCGGCGTGCTTGCTCACCGAATACGCCGCCGCACCGAGTTGGGTCAGCAGCCCCGCCGCCGACGCGACCGCGACGAAGTAGCCGCCGCCGCGGTCCAGCCACTCGGGGACGAGCTGCGTCGCCGCCCGGATGTGGGCGCGCAAGTTGACGTCGAGCACCCGGTCCCAGTCCGCCTCGGACATGCCCAACCCCGGCGGCCCACCCACGCCCGCGTTTGCGACGTAGATGTCCACCGGCCCGAACTCCGCTGCCGCCGAGGCGATCAGCGCAGCGATGTCACCTTCGGCTGCGGCGTCGGCCCGACGGGCCACCGCACTCCCGGCAATCGCCGCCACGGTGTGCTCGGCCCCAACGCCGTCGGTGTCGCCCACCACGACCCGCGCGCCCGCCGCGGCCAGCGCGACAGCCAGTGCGCGGCCGATCCCGGACCCTGCTCCGGTGACGACGGCAACCTTGCCCTCGATATCCATCTACAGATTCCGAAGTGCCTGCGGCAGTTGCTGTTTGGACCGATATGGCCCGAGCACGGCGGCGCCGTAGGGTCCTGCGAGCACCCTTCGTGCGACGGCGTTCACCTCGTCGAGGGTCACGCTGTCGATCTGGGCGAGCGTGTGGCCGATGCTGCGATGCTTGCCGTAGTTCAGCTCGCTACGGCCGATCCGGTTCATTCGTGACGCCGAATCTTCAAGTCCCAGAACCAAACCGCCGCGCAGCGAGCCCTTGGCGATGCGGCACTCTTCAGCCGTGATGCCGTCACCGGCCACGGTTTGCAGCACCGAGGCAGTGACGTCGACGACGTCGGTGAAGCGTTCCGGGAGACACGCCGCGTAGACGGACAGCGCGCTGCACTCGGCGAACGTGTCGACGCTCGAATACACCGTGTAGGCCAGCCCGCGGTCTTCGCGGATCTGCTGGAACAGCCGCGAACTGAGGCCTCCGCCGATCGCGGCGTTGAGCACTGCCAGCGCCCAGCGGTGCTTCCAGTGCCGCCCGGGACAGCGGACTCCGAGGGTCATGTGGGTCTGCTCGGCATCGCGGGTGCACAGCGTCAGCGCCGGCCGGCCCAGCACACGGCCCGCGCCCTTGCGCGGCGGTACCGGGGTGCGGTCGCGCTGCAGCCGTCCGCGGAAGTAGCGCCGGACCAGTGCCACCACCTCGCCGTGATCGACGTTGCCGGCAACCGCGACCACCATCCGTTCGGGTGTGTAGCGGCGCACGTGGAAGGAACGCAGCTGTGTGCGCGTCATCGACGACACCGAGGCATGCGTTCCGATAACCGGCCGGCCGAGCGGATGCTCGCCGAACAAGGACGCCAGGAACAGGTCGCCGATCGCGTCCTCGGGATCGTCGTCGCGCATCGCGATCTCTTCCAGAACCACGTCACGCTCCAGCGCGACGTCATCGGGTGCGCAGACGCCGTTGAGCACCACGTCGGCCACCAGTTCCACGGCCAGTTCGAGGTCGCTGTCCAGCACGTGGGCGTAGTAGCAGGTTTGCTCCTTGGCGGTGAACGCATTCAGCTCGCCGCCTACCGCGTCGACCGCCCGGGCGATCTGCGCCGACGTGCGCGTGGGCGTCGCCTTGAACAGCAGGTGTTCGAGGAAGTGGGCGGCGCCGGCCACGCTCGGACCCTCGTCGCGCGAGCCGACGCCCACCCAGACACCCACCGACGCCGAACGCACGCCAGGCACCGATTCGGTGACGACGCGCAGGCCGCCGGCAAGGGTGGTGCGCCGCAGCCCGGAGGCCGCAGTTGCGCCGGGTGACCCCCGCCGCAGGCTAGGCCCCGGTGTGCGCGGCATCCGCAGGTGCAGGAGCGTCTGCTGTCTCGTCTTCGGCAACCAGAACCAGCGAGATCTTGCCCCGGTTGTCGATGTCGGCGATCTCCACGCGCAGCTTGTCGCCGACCTTGACGACGTCCTCCACCTTGGCGATGCGCTTGCCGCGACCCAACTTGGAGATGTGCACCAGCCCGTCGCGTCCCGGCAGCAGCGAGACGAACGCGCCGAAGTCGGTGGTCTTGACCACAGTGCCGAGGAACCGCTCCCCCACCTTGGGCAGCTGCGGGTTGGCGATCGCGTTGATCTTGTCGATCGCGGCCTGCGCCGACAACCCGTCGGTGGCGCCGACGAACACGGTGCCGTCGTCCTCGATGGAGATCTGGGCTCCGGTTTCCTCGGTGATCGAGTTGATCATCTTGCCCTTGGGCCCGATCACCTCGCCGATCTTGTCGACCGGCACCTTGATGGTGGTCACGCGTGGCGCGTACGGGCTCATCTCGTCGGGCTTGTCGATGGCCTCGGCCATCACCTCGAGAATGGTCAGCCGCGCGTCCTTGGCCTGCGCCAGTGCGTTGGCCAGCACCTGCGACGGGATGCCGTCGAGCTTGGTGTCCAGCTGCAGCGCGGTGACGAAGTCCTTGGTGCCGGCCACCTTGAAGTCCATGTCGCCGAACGCGTCCTCGGCGCCGAGGATGTCGGTCAGCGCGACGAACCGTCGCTCGGTGCTGCCGTCTTCCAGGTCGACGTCGTCGGAGACCAGGCCCATCGCGATGCCGGCGACGGGCGCCTTCAACGGCACACCGGCGTTCAGCAGCGCCAGCGTGGACGCGCAGACCGAGCCCATCGACGTCGACCCGTTGGAGCTCAGCGCTTCGGAAACCTGCCGGATCGCGTACGGGAACTCCTCGATGCCGGGCAGCACCGGCATCAGCGCCCGCTCGGCGAGCGCGCCGTGCCCGATCTCGCGCCGCTTGGGCGAGCCGACGCGCCCGGTCTCGCCGGTGGAGAACGGCGGAAAGTTGTAGTGGTGCATGTAGCGCTTGGACGTCTCGGGACCCAGCGAGTCGATCTGCTGAGCCATCTTGACCATGTCCAGCGTGGTGACGCCGAGGATCTGGGTCTCGCCGCGCTCGAACAGCGCGCTGCCGTGCGCGCGGGGCACGACGGACACCTCTGCCGAGAGCGCGCGGATGTCGGTGATGCCGCGACCGTCGATGCGGAAGTGGTCAGTCAGGATGCGTTGCCGCACGAGCTTTTTCGTCAGCGAGCGGAACGCCGCCGAGATCTCCTTCTCGCGGCCGCTGTATGTCTCGGCGAGCCGGTGGAGCACGTCGGCACGGATCTGTTCGGTGCGCTCGTTGCGCTCGGCCTTGCCGGCGATGGTCAGCGCCTTGGTCAGCTCGTCGGTGGCCACCGAGGAGACCGCGTAGTAGACGTCGTCGCCGTAGTCGGGGAACACCGGGTAGTCGGCGGTCTCCTTGGCGGCGCGGTCCGCCAGCCCCTGTTGCGCGACGCACAGCGTGCGGATGAACGGCTTGGCCGCCTCCAGGCCTTCGGCGACCACGGATTCGGTGGGCGCCTGTGACCCGCCTTCGACGAGCTCGACGACGTTGTCGGTGGCTTCGGCCTCGACCATCATGATCGCGACGTCGTCGCCGATGACCCGCCCCGCCACCACCATGTCGAACACCGCGCGCTCGAGTTGGGCGACCGTCGGGAACGCCACCCAGGTGCCGTCGATCAACGCCACCCGCGTCGCGCCGACCGGGCCCGAGAACGGCAGCCCGGCCAACTGGGTGGACGCCGAGGCGGCGTTGATGGCGAGGACGTCGTAAAGCTCGTCGGGATCAAGGGACAGCACCGTCACGACCACCTGGATTTCGTTGCGCAGGCCGTCGACGAACGACGGGCGCAGCGGGCGGTCGATCAGCCGGCAGGTCAGGATCGCATCCGTGGACGGCCGGCCCTCGCGGCGGAAGAACGAGCCGGGAATGCGGCCCGCGGCGTACATGCGCTCTTCGACGTCGACGGTCAGCGGGAAGAAGTCGAAGTGCTCCTTGGGTGACTTGCTCGCGGTGGTGGCCGAGAGCAGCATGGTCTCCTCGTCGAGGTAGGCGACCACAGAGCCGGCGGCCTGCTGGGCGAGGCGTCCGGTTTCGAAACGGATGGTGCGGGTGCCGAAGCTCCCGTTGTCGAGGGTGGCGGTCGACTCGTAGACGCCCTCGTCGATTTCAGCTACAGACATGAGCCGGGGAATTTCCTTCGTTCGGTTGTTCGTCGCGCTGTCGAATGGCAGTGGCGAACAGCCTGAACGGCGTCGGCCCGAAGATGGCTACGGCCGTCGATCGAAGCGGCCGGACCGCGTCGTGCCCGGCTGCCACTACCGATGACCGCCCGCTACAGGCTGGCCACTGTCTTGACATGCGTGTCCGAGCCGGCTGGCCCGGAACGCGCCCAGTCTACCCCGGCGCTGTTGGCAACCCTCTTGCGGTGAGCGTCCGCGCCGAGAACACAGTTGTTGACGGGCCTACTCGGCGTTTGCGCACAACAAGTGTGTTCTCGGCGAGCCGCTGGGAAATCGCGATCAAGTACCGGGCTCGGGAAACTGCACCTGCCCACGCCGCCGGGCGAGTTCCGGGGTGCTCCCCCTTGCGGCACGTGGCTGACCTCCCACCGCAGCACCGTGACCCGTTCGACGCCGTCGAAATCGTTACGGCCGACGCGGGCCGCTCGAGGCTGAAACTCAGCGGCGCATGCCGAGGCGGTCGATCAGCGAGCGGTACCGCTCCACGTCGACCTCGGAGAGGTACTTGCCCAACCGGCGGCGCCGGCCGACCAGCAGCAGCAGCCCCCGCCGCGAGTGATGGTCGTGCTTGTGCACCTTGAGGTG
>JBAPQQ010000082.1:0-2428 GCA_049280695.1 Mycobacterium sp. | reverse complement strand
GCTGCGGGCCGAGGGCGCTCTGTCGCCGCCGCGCAAGAAGGGCCGCAGGCGCTGATGCCGTATCCCCGCCAGCGTCCGCGCCGGCTCCGCTCGACGCCGGCGTTGCGCCGTCTTGTTGCCCAAACCTCCTTGGAGCCAAGGCATCTGGTGCTGCCGATGTTCGTCGCCGACGGCATCGACGAACCACGCCCGATCGCGTCGATGCCCGGCGTGGTGCAGCACACCCACGACAGCTTGCGCAAGGCGGCCGCCGACGCGGTGGCCGCCGGCGTGGGCGGCATCATGTTGTTCGGCGTGCCCCGGGAAGAGGACAAGGACCCGACCGGTGAGGCCGGTGTGGCCATCGACGGGGTGCTGAACCGGGCGCTGAGCGAACTGACAAAGGATCTGGATACGGCCACGGTGCTGATGGCCGACACCTGCCTCGACGAGTTCACCGACCACGGACACTGCGGGCTCGTCGACTTCTCGGGCCGGGTGGACAACGACCTCACGTTGTCGCGGTACGTGGAAATGGCTGTGGTGCAAGCAGAATCGGGTGCCCATGTGGTGTCACCGAGCGGCATGATGGACGGCCAGGTCGCCGCGATCCGCGACGGTCTGGACGCGGCCGGGCACACCGACGTCGCCATCCTGGCCTACGCGGCGAAGTTCGCATCGTCGTTCTACGGCCCGTTCCGGGAGGCGGTGGCGTCCAGCCTGTCCGGTGACCGCCGCACCTATCAGCAGGAACCCGGCAACGCGCGCGAAGCACTGCGCGAGATCGCGCTGGACATCGACGAAGGCGCCGACATCATCATGGTCAAACCAGCGATGGCGTACCTGGATGTGGTGCGGGCGGCGGCCGAGGTGTCGCCGGTGCCGGTCGCTGCCTACCAGGTGTCGGGCGAGTACGCGATGATCAGCGCGGCGGCGGCCAACGGCTGGATCGACGGCCGGGGCGCCGCGCTGGAAACGCTCACCAGCATCCGGCGGGCAGGCGCCGACGTCGTGCTCACGTACTGGGCTGCCGATGCCGCAGCGTGGCTCGCCTGACGCGTCGATGGCGGAGCAGCAGCCACCTACCCGCCCGGTGGACGTCGGCACCGGCTTCGGCCTGTGGCTGGCATCGGTGCCGCTGCTGCTGATCGGGCAGGCCGTGGACACGCTGCTGGCGCCGAACGTGCCGGCGCATCTCGTCGTGTATGCGGCGACCGGGCTGTTCCTGGTGCTGGTGTGTGCGGTGGTGGTGACCTTCCTGCTGCTGATGCGGCAGGGCTACCGGTGGGCGCGCACGCTGCTGACGGGCGGTGGGCTGGCCACGGTCGTGTACATCGCGGTCAGCCTGTTCACCGACGAGCGAGGCTCCGTGGCCGCGGTGGTGTACGCGGTCACCGGGATCTTCGGCTCCGTGTTGATCGCCGGCGGCATGTACTTGTTGCACCGCAAGGATGCCCATGAGTTTTTCACGCGATGAACCATCGATAGGCTGGGCCGGTCATGACGTCAGCTAACCCGCGGCCGCGCTCGGTCCAGGTCGCGTACTGGGCCTGGCTGGTGGCAGCGATATTGCTGGTGACCGCCGGCCTGCTCGCGGTGTTCAGCGGCGCCGAGAGCATGCCCGGCAGGTTTCCCGGGGCCAGCCTGTCGCAGGACCAGGCCCGCTCGATGGCCGTGTTCGTCCGTGGCGTAGGGGTGGTCTCGATTCTGCTGGGGCTGGCCGTCGGTTATCTCGCGGGCCGAACTCGTCGGGGCGACATGCGTTTTCGGCGGGCCACCGTCGCACTGTCCTACACAATCGTGTTGATGCTGGTGCTTTTCGCACTGCTTTTCGGCATCCTGCTGACGCCACAGATCGGGGCCATGATCGCGTTGCTCGTGGCAGCCGTGGCGGCCAACCGCGACTCGGCATCAGCGTGGTTCCACGCCGTCGACACCGGGGAGCAACCGTGACTGAGCCGCCATCGACCGGGCCGCTCTTCCGCGAGGTGGGCGCCAGCTGGTACTGGCTGCTGGCCGGCCCCGCCGCGGCGATCGTCATGCTCGGCATCGAGATCAACTCGGGCATGGGAGCCCAATTGCTCGTGCCGGCAATCTTTCTGGTGATGGTGTCGGGTTTCCTGGCGGTGCAGGTGAAAGCGGCGCGCATCCACACGTCGGTAGAGCTGACCCGCGACAAGCTTCGCCAGGGTGCCGAGACCATCGCCGTCGCCGACATCGTGCGCGTCTTCCCGGAACCCGGCCCCGATCCCGAGAAGTGGCAGTCATCGCGTGCGCTGGGGGAGTTGACCGGCGCCCCACGCGGCCGGACGGCCATCGGGCTCAAGCTCACAGAGGGCCGGATGGCGCAGGCCTGGGCACGCCGGCACAGGGAGCTGCGCGCCGCGCTGACCGAGCTGCTCGAGCAGCGCAACGCCGAGAACCGGCCACCCGGCGCCACGTCGTGAGG
>JBAPQQ010000081.1:0-2409 GCA_049280695.1 Mycobacterium sp. | reverse complement strand
GTCGTGGGCGGGCGCCGGTGGTGGCGCACCGGCGTGCACCGCGGTGGGGGCCTGGGGGCCGAAGAGCGGCGGCCCGGCCGGGGCAGGTGCGGTGGCGTCCGGTTCGGTGGGTTGGGGGATCGGGGTGGTGATGGGGGTGAGTGCAGCGCGGGCGGCCTTGGCCAGCTCCAGCGTGCTCTGATAGCGGGTGTCAGGGTTTTTGGCCATGCCGGTGGCGATCACCGCGTCGAATGGCGGGGGCACCCCGGGTTGGGTGAGCGAGGGGCGCGGCGGTGGCGCCGAGAGGTGCCCGGCCAGTTGCTGCTCGGCGCTGGTACCCGGGTAGGGCTGCTGGCCGGTCAGGCATTCGTAGAGCACGCAGGCCAGCGCGTAGATGTCTGAGCGGGGGTCGGCCTGCCCGGTGCTGAACCGCTCGGGGGCCATGTAGGCCATGGTGCCGATGGCCGCGCCGGTGCTGGTCAAAGCGCTCTCCCCGGCCGCGTGGGCGATGCCGAAGTCGATCAGGTAGGCGAAGTCGTTCTCGGCCACCCGGATGTTGGAGGGTTTGACGTCGCGGTGCACTAGCCCGATGCGGTGCGCGGCGTGCAGTGCGGCGGCGATCTGCTCGATGATCAGAACCGCCCGCGCCGGGGGCAGCGGCCCGGCTTGCAGCATGGTCTGCAGGTCCTGGCCCTGGATCAGCCGCATGGTCACATACAGCCGGCCCTCGACCTCGCCGAAGTCAAAGATCGGCACCACATGCGGCTCGTCCAGACCGGCTGCCGCGCGCGCTTCGCGGCGGAACCGCTCCTCATACACCTCGTCACCGGCCACGTTGCGGGAGAGCACCTTCAGGGCGACCACCCGGTTCACGGCTGGGTCGTGGGCACGCCACACCTCGCCCATGCCGCCGCGACCGATCAACTCCAGCAACGTGTAGCGGCCAAACGGAGTCCCCTCCACCAAGTCCTCCTGCCTCTTCAGCCGACCCACCCTAAACGCGACCACCATAGGTCAGCACCATCGAGGTCATGAAAATGCGGCTCGACGCGTCGATGACCCGAGACAATGCGGAGATGGTTATCGCGCGTCGGCTCCTTGTCGCCACGCTCGTCGTGGCATGCGGCGCTGGCTGTGCTGGACGCGGCGCGGATTCCCCGTCGCCCACCGCTTCGTCCGAGTCGACTGCCGTCGTCACGTCGTCCGCCGGTGCCCCGCCCGTCGCCAGCTCCACCACGCCCGCCGTCCCGCCGGTCTCCGACCAGGCGCGCGCCGCGGGCTTGGTCGATATCCGGACGGTCGTTCCCGGCGCGATCGTCGACCTGCGCTACGCGACATCGAACAATTTCGTGGGCACACCCCTGTATCCCCCCGACGCCCGCTGCCTCGTGCACGAATCCATGGCGCCGGGCCTCGCCGCCGCCGCCCAGGCGCTGCGGCCGCAGGGCGAGGTGCTGGTCTTCTGGGATTGCTACCGTCCGCACGACGTGCAGGTCAGGATGTTCGAGGCGTTCCCGCAGCCGGGCTGGGTGGCCACGCCAGGCCCGTACTCGCGCAGCCACGAGGCCGGACGCTCCGTCGACGTGACAATCGCAAGTGCCGGGGCGCAGTGCGCGCCCGCCCAGCGGGTCAACGGACTGTGCCTTGTTGACATGGGGACCGACTTCGACGACTTCACGCCCCGCGCCCACGCATTCGCTACCGACGGCGTCACCGCGGAAGCACAAGCCAACCGCGCCCGGCTACGCGAGGCGATGAACCCCGGTGGATTGACGGTGTACTCCGGTGAGTGGTGGCACTTCGACGGACCCGACGCGTACGTCGAACGTCCGATTCTCGACGTTCCGATCAATTGACCCGAAACATGCCCCGGGCACTGCTTACGGGACCGCTTACCGGCGCAGAGTCGCGTTGATGGTGAGGTTGCGCTGCCGCGATACGGAGTAGTAGGTGGAGCTGAAGTACAAGGTGCCGTCGTCCTGCGGAGTGACCGTGACCTCCGACTGCACGCAGCTGCCGTACGTGATGTTTTCCGTCACGAACCGCACTCCGTTGCCTGCAGAACCGTGTTGCGTCCATGTGCCGCCGCAATTGAGCTGCGGGTAGCTCACGGTGGCGGTCAGCGGCGGCTTGTCGACGATGTCGGCGACCACGTCGAAGCCGGATTGGTCTCCGGAGACGGCTCCAGACCACCTGCCGGTCAAGGACATCGGTGCCGTTGTCGGCGGTGACGACGGTGACGACGGCGGGGCTTGGGTCGGTCTGGACGGTGGAGTACTCGCTATCGGAGTCTGGCGGTCGGCGCTGGGTTCTGGCTCTGACCGGTGTGAGACGGTGATGCCGGCGACGATGCCCACGGCGACGATCGCGATGGCTGCGGCGGCGGCCACCAGCACGGTGCGCCCAGACCAGCGGCGCCGCGGCGCGGAT
>JBAPQQ010000080.1:0-3930 GCA_049280695.1 Mycobacterium sp. | reverse complement strand
CGAGCCGCTTCGCCAGGCCCGTCCCGCGAGCCAGGAAGAACTGGCTCTCCTGTCCGCCGATCGACACAGTGGGCACGATCGGCACTCCTGTTTCGATCGCGGTCCGGACGTAGCCCTTCCGGCCGTCGAAGTCGATCACGTTCTCCCACACCGTGGGTCGCATCGCGTCGTAGTCGCCGCCGGGGAACACCACCACCAGATGCCCGGAGCGCAGCGCCTCCGCCGCATTCTCCCGGTTGGCGCGGATGAAGCCGGTGCGCAGCAACGCGTCTGCAACCGGCCCGACGAAGAGCAGGTCGTGGCTCAGGGTGTGGATGGGCCGGTCGTAGCCGAACTTCTCGTAGAACTCGACGGCCAGGATCGGAACATCGGGAGCGAACTGGCCGCCGGAGTGGTTGGAGACCAGCAGCGCGCCGCCTGCCCGGGGAATATTGTCCAGGCCGCGCACCTCGGTGCGGAAGTACCGCCGCAGCAGCGGCCGCAGGATGCCGACGATCCGTTCGGTGAATCCGGGATCCCACTTCTCGATCTCGAGGCGATCGACGTCGGTGTCACCCATGGTCGAATGGTACCGATGGGCCGTGGAGTACTTTCAGGTACTCATGAGCAACGACGAAGCCAGCCAAGATGCACCCGCCGTCCTGGTCGAGCAGCGCGACCGAGTCCTGCTGATCACGATCAACCGCCCCGAGGCCAAGAACGCCGTCAACGCCGCGGTGAGCCGCGGGCTTGCCGACGCGATGGACCGCCTCGACGACGACGCGGACCTGTCCGTCGGCGTGCTCACCGGCGCTGGCGGCTCGTTCTGCGCCGGCATGGACCTCAAGGCGTTTGCCCGCGGGGAGAACGTGGTCGTCGAGGGCCGCGGCCTGGGCTTCAACGAGAAGCCCCCGGTCAAGCCGCTGATCGCTGCGGTCGAGGGGTACGCGCTGGCCGGCGGCACAGAGCTGGCGCTGGCCACCGACCTGATCGTGGCGGCCAACAACTCTGCGTTCGGCATCCCGGAGGTCAAACGCGGGCTCGTCGCCGGGGGCGGCGGGTTGCTGCGGCTGCCCCAGCGAATCCCGTATGCGATCGCGATGGAGCTGGCGCTGACGGGTGAGAACCTGCCGGCCGCGCGGGCACACGCGCTGGGGCTGGTCAACGTGCTCACCGAGCCGGGCAAGGCGCTGGACGGCGCACTGGAACTGGCCGAGCGGATCACCGTCAACGGGCCGCTGGCGGTCGCCGCCACCAAACGGATCATCGTCGAGTCGCGCGGCTGGAGCCCCGAACAGATGTGGAAGAAGCAGGCGGAGATCTTCTTGCCGGTGTTCGCCTCCAACGACGCCAAGGAGGGCGCGATCGCGTTCGCCGAGAAGCGTCCGCCGAAGTGGACCGGAACCTGACGCCGCTCGAGGCCACCCGCGGCCTGCTGAACCAGGACGCCACACTACGGCACGGCTACCTCGACGTGCTCGGCGAATCGGTGGGCTCGCCGATGCCCACGTTCGCGCAGCGGGCGATGAACAGCCGCTTCGTCGCCGGCGTGTACGAGCGGGTGTGGCGCCCGCTGGCGTTCTACGTCGCGAGCGGCGTCACCACGAGCGGCGAGCAGCGTCGCGCCGCCCAGGACTTGCGGCCGACAGGCGCCGCGAAGCTACTCGACGTCGCTTGTGGCCCTGGCAATTTCACGAACCGCCTGGCGCAGCAGTTGACCGATGACGGCGTGGCGGTGGGGCTGGACATCTCCGAGCCGATGCTGTCCCGTGCCGTGCAGGACAACAGCGGACCCCGCGCCTGCTATGTGCGCGCGGACGCCCGGAGCCTGCCGTTCGACGACGGAGCCTTCGACGCGGTGTGCTGTTTCGGCGCGCTCTATCTGATGCCGGAGCCGCTGAAGGTTGCAGAGGAGATGGTGCGCGTGCTGGCCCCCGGCGGCCGCATCGCCATCCTCACCAGCTACCGAAGCGATGTGGCTCCGATCCGCCTGGTGACGGCACCGGGCGCCGCCGCGATCGGCCTGACGTTGTTCGACGAGCACACCTTCGCCGACCTGTTCAGGTCCGCCGGTCTGGTCGACGTGCAGCAGGACATCCAGCGGGTCCTGCAGTACGTCACCGCAACCAAACCTGCCGAATCCGCCCGCTGAACAGCGGCCGGGACGATAGTTGCGCGTGCGGCGGTGCTGCCGCATCCGGCGGAACCGAGGAGCCGTCATGGCCGACGTCGACTGCTGTGTGATCGGAGCGGGTTTTGCGGGACTGACGGCCGCGCTGCGGCTGAAGCAGGCGGGCCGCTCGGTGGCATTGCTGGAGGCCCGCGACAGGGTGGGCGGCCGGACGTTCACCCAAGTCCTCGACGACGGCACGTGGATCGACCGCGGCGGCGCCTGGACCGGCCCCGGACAGGACCGCATCCACGCGATGATGAACGAGTTCGGCGTCAGCGGCTACAAGCAGTACCTCGACGGCGAGGCCATGATGGTCGTCGACGGCAAGCAGACCCGCTACTCCGGCGGGGTTCCGCTGACCATGAGCCCACTGGCCGTCGCCAACATGGGAGCCGTCTTCCTCGAACTGGGGCAGATGTGCAAGTCGATCCCGCTGGCCGAACCCTGGAAGGCCAAGAACGCACAGAAGTGGGACCAGATCAGCCTGGCCAAGTGGCTGCACGGCAACACGCTGTCCAAGCCCGCGCACGACCTGCTGGACACGGCTCTTGCCGGGCTCTACACATCTGCCGCGTCCGAGGTCTCGATGCTGTGGGCGCTCTACCAGATGGCGTCGGGCGGCGGGCCGAACTTCGTCCTGTCCATCAAGGACGGGGCGCAAGACTCCCGCGTGGTCGGCGGCATTGGCGCGATCTCGGAGCCGATGGCTGCCGAGATCGGTGACTCGCTGCACCTGTCTGCGCCGGTCCGGCGGATCGAGCAGGACGCGGACGGGGTGACGGTACGCGCCGACGACGTGACGGTGCGCGCGCGCCGCGTCGTCGTCGCGGTTCCGCTCGGCATCGCGAACCAGATCCGCTACGAACCGATGCTGCCCGTCGACCGGACTTTCCTGCAGCAGCGGGTGCCCAGCGGCGCCGTGTTCAAGATCAACATCGTCTACGACGAGCCGTTCTGGCGCGCTGACGGGTTGACGGGTCAGTCGGCGGCACCCAACACGCCTGCGCCGGTGACCATCGATGCCTGCACCGACAAGGACCGGCCCGGGGTGATGTGCGTGATCGTCGAGGGCCCGATCGCCCGTGAGGCCTGTCGGCTCGGCGAGTCCGAGCGGCGCGCCGCGGTGCTGGCTGAGCTCGTCAAGCGGTTCGGCGACAAGGCCAAGTCACCGGAGCACTACATCGAACAGAACTGGACCGTCGAGCGGTACTCCGGCGGCGGGATGATCGGCCACACCGGCACCGGTGTGCTGACGGAGTTCGGGCATGCTCTGCGCGAGCCGTGCGGGCGCATCCACTGGGCGGGCACCGAAAGCTCGGCGGTGATGTGCGGGTGGATCGACGGCGCGATCCGCTCCGGTGAACGCGCCGCCAGCGAAATAACGGCGGCGGAGTCGGTGTCCGTGGCCTGACCCCGTGGCTGCGTATCGAGTCGGGTGTCAACGGCGGTTGGTCTGCGCGCGGTGGCGCAAGAAGTAAGCCGGTGGTGGGAGGTCCCGTCCCACCCGTCGAAGTTACCGTTAAGAAACCGTGAGAACTGGGCGCCTCTCACTTACCAATTACACATTGGAATCGGTGACCGGGGCTACACTTTCGAACAAGGTTGAGATCACAGCCTGTTCTGAAAATGCCCCACGATCGGCCGGTTCGTGGCAGGCGCCTTCGACCGAGATCAGCGACAGATCCGATAAGGGATAAGTCAATGGCTGCTGTGTACTCCGGATCCACCGCCCCCGATGCTCTCCGCGGCACCTCGGTGATCGATTGTGGCCGTGCATA
>JBAPQQ010000079.1:0-5836 GCA_049280695.1 Mycobacterium sp. | reverse complement strand
CGGCAAGTATTCGAACGATGTTCGAGCTAAAACTGCGGTCATTCTGACATTCTGTGCGCGTGTCCGCGGCGACTGCGCCTTCGGGCGTGGTCACATTCCTGTTCATTGATGTCGAGGGGTCGACACGTCGGTGGGAGGCCGACGCCGACGCGATGCGGGTCGCTGTGGATGAGGCCCGTCGGCAGCTCGAACAATCCGGGTGATCGTCAAACATATTCGCCTGCAGCATATTTCAGCACAACTGCCGCCAATCTCGGCACCATGACTACCTGGTAGGGTGCCCGCCTATGGGTGCTTTGGAAGGCCGGGTCGCCTTCATCACCGGCGGGGCCCGAGGGCAGGGCCGCGCGCATGCCTTGGCATTGGCCGCAGAAGGCGCGGACATCGTCGTGGCAGATGCGCCGGGTCCGATGTTCGACCTGGCCTACCCCCTCGGCACCGAGGACGACCTACGGAACACCACCAAGCGGGTCGAGGAGCTGGGCCGACGCTGCCTGGCCATAACCCTCGATGTGCGGAACTCGGCCCGGGTTGGCGCGGCGGTCGAGCAGGCTTTGCAGGAGATGGGCAGCCTCGACATCATGGTGGCCAACGCCGGCGTCGTCAGCACCGGGCCGTTGGAAGACGTCAGCGACCAGGTGTGGCAGCAGCTGGTGGACACCAACCTCACCGGCGTCTTCCACACTCTTCGCGCAGCCATACCGGTGATGCGGCGGCAGCGGTTCGGCAGGATCGTGGTGACATCGTCGATGGGAGGCCGGATGGGCATCCCAGAACTCGGGGCTTACAACGCCACCAAATGGGGAATCATCGGCCTGGCAAAGTCCGTCGCACTGGAGGTCGCCAAAGAGGGCATCACGGTCAACGTCATCTGCCCGACCACGGTGCAGACGCCGATGGTGCAGCCCTCGGGAAGCGACGACGTCCCAGACGAATTGGTGCGTCGCATGATGAAAGCCAACCCGATACCTCAGCCGTGGCTTCAACCCGAGGACGTCAGCCGCGGACTGCTCTACCTGGTCACCGACCCGGGAGTCATCACAGGCAGCGTCCTGGAGATCGGCCTCGGCGGTAGCGCCCGCATTCACTGACCGGTAAAGCGGTCGTTCGGTACGGTACTGGACGGTACTACGCTGCCGGTCCTATGGTGGGCTCTGTGACCCGGAGCGCCGGTCGTGCCACTGAGGCCCCACTGTTCTCCCCCCGGGAAACCGAGCTGCTCGCAGTGACATTGCAGCTGCTGCAACAACACGGATATGACCGTCTGACGTTGGACGCGGTCGCGACGACTGCGCGCGCCAGCAAGGCCACGGTCTACCGGCGCTGGCCGACGAAAGCGGAATTGGTGCTGGCCGCGTTCATCGAAGGCATCCGCCATGTCGCGGTCGCACCCGACACCGGCACACTGCGCGGCGATCTGCTGCAGCTCGGGGACACGATCTGTCAGCAGGCCCGCCAGCACGCCGGCACCATCCGCGCCGTGCTGGTCGAGGTGTCGCGCAACCCCGCACTCAACGAAGCCATGCAGCAGCAGTTCATCGACCAGCGAAAAGCCTTGATCCACAACATCTTGCGGCAGGCTGTGGACCGGGGCGAGATCGGCGACGACGCCATCGCCGACGAACTCTGGGACCTGCTGCCCGGGTACCTCATATTCCGGGCCATCATCCCCAACCGGCCGCCCACCCCTCACACCGTCCAGACCCTCGTCGACGACGTCGTCCTCCCCAGCCTCACCCGGCCTCGGTCTTGATGCCGTATCGGCATCGGCCCCGGTTGGGCGATCTCGCGACCTCTTGTGAGGTCCGGTCCCGTACCGTACTGTCATAGCCGTCGCTGCTCCCCCGAGCAGCAAGATTCGCCTGGCTCACGCGTTGTGTCACCGGTTATCGAAAGGCTAACGGGTGAAAAGGATCTCGATCGGCAGCGTGGTCAAACGGGGGTGGATGCTGCTGATCGCCCTGGCGGTGGTCGGCATCGCGGGGTTTTCCGTGTATCGGCTTCATGGCATCTTCGGCTCGCACCACAAGACGTCGACCGGCGGTGCCTTGGCGGATGAGATCGTTCCCTTCAATCCCAAACATGTGACGCTGGAGGTCTTCGGCCCACCGGGCACGGTGGCGACGATCAACTATCTGGACGTCAATGCTGCGCCCCAGCGCGTAGACGACACGACGCTGCCGTGGTCCTACGACGCCACCACGACTGAGCCGGCGGTCTTCGTCAACGTTGTGGCACAGGGTGACAGCGGCTCCATCGGCTGCCGGATCACCATCGACGGCGTGGTCAAAGACGAGCGATCGATAAACACGCTGAACGCCTACACCTACTGCCTGGACAAGTCCGGATGAGCGACGGTCACAACCCGCGTCGGACGTTCGGGGAGAAGATCGCGCAGACCATCCGGTGGCTTTCGGTGCCGATCGTGCTGTTCTGGCTGGCCGTCGCTGCGATCACGAATGCTCTGGTGCCGCCGTTGGAGGAGGTCGGCAAAGAACACAACGTGGCGATGAGCTCTCCCGATGCGCCGTCGCATCAAGCGTTCGAACACATCGGAAAGGTGTTCCACGAATTCGACTCCGACAGCGCGGCGATGATCGTGCTGGAAGGCGACAAACCCCTCGGTGCCGACGCCCACCGGTTCTACGACTCCCTCATTCAGCGGATTTCGCAGGATCGCAAGCATGTCCAGCACGTCCAGGACTTCTGGGGCGACCCGCTGACCGCGGCGGGGTCGCAGAGTTCCGACGGCAGGGCCGCCTATGTCCAGGTGTATCTCAGTGGCAATCAAGGCGAGGCGTTGTCTCTCGAGTCCGTCGACGCGGTCCGCGACATCGTGGACCACACGCCGCCGCCGCCGGGGGTCAAGGCCTATGTCACCGGCGCGGCACCCCAGATAGCCGATCAATTCGAAGTCGGCAGCAGAGGCACCTTGAGGGTCACCGGGATAACGGTCCTGGTGATCGCCGTGATGCTGCTGTTCGTCTATCGGTCTCTGCTCACCATGATTCTGGTCCTCGTCACGGTTCTCATCGAGTTGGCCGCTGCCCGCGGCATCGTCTCCTTCCTGGCGAACTCCGGAATCATCGGACTGTCGACCTACGCGACCAATCTGCTCACGCTCCTGGTCATCGCGGCCGGAACCGACTACGCGATATTCGTCGTCGGCCGCTATCAAGAAGGGCGCAGCGCCGGGCAGGAGCGGGATACCGCCTTCTACAACATGTTTCGCGGCACGGCCTACGTGGTCCTGGGATCGGGACTGACCATCGCCGGCGCAGTGTACTGCTTGACCTTCACCCGGATGCCGTACTTCAAAAGTCTGGGAATCCCCGCCGCCATCGGCATCCTGGTTGGACTGATCGCCTCGCTCACGTTGGCACCCGCGGTGCTTGCCATCGGCAGCCGTTTCGGGCGGTTCGAGCCCAAGCGCAGAATGCGGACCCGGGGATGGCGGCGAATCGGCACCGCCATCGTCCGCTGGCCGGGGCCCATTCTGGTCGTGACGATCGCGGTGGCCCTGGTCGGTCTGCTGGCGCTACCGGGATACAAGACTGGTTACGACAATGCTCCCTACATGCCCGCCAGCGTTCCCTCCAACGTCGGTTACGCGGCCGCCGAACGTCATTTTTCGAAGGCCCGGCTCAATCCCGAACTACTGATGATCGAGACCGATCATGATCTGCGCAACCCCACCGACATGATCCTGTTGGAGCGAGTGGCCAAGGCGGTCTTTCACACCTCCGGCATTGCCCAAGTGCAGTCCATCACCAGGCCGTTGGGCACCCCACTCGTTCACACTTCGATACCGTTTCAGATCAGCGCGCAAAGCACCGGGCAGATCGAGAACCTGAACTACCAGCAAGACCGCGCGGCCGACTTGCTCAAGCAGGCCGCCGAGATCGACAAGACGATCGGCATTCTGCGCCAGCAGTACGCCCTTCAGCAGCAGAGCTCCGCAGCTACCCATGAGCAGGTCGAGGCGTTCCGGGAAACACTGGCGACGGTCAACGACCTGCGCGCCAAAGTCGCCAACTTCGACGACTTCTTCAGGCCGCTGCGCAATTACTTCTATTGGGAGCCACACTGTTTCGACATCCCCTTCTGCTGGGCGCTGCGATCCCTCTTCGACGCCATCGACGGTGTCGACGCGCTCACGGACCAGTTGGGAAACGTCACGGCGAGTTTGGAGAAGCTGGATGCGCTCCAGCCGCAACTGGTGGCATTGATACCGCCGCAGATCGCCAGCCAGCAAACCAATCGGGATCTGGTGATGACGAACTATGCCACGCAGTCAGGAATCTACGGCCAGACCGCGGCGGCTCTGCAGAACGCGACCGCACTGGGCGCTGCCTTCGACGCTTCCAAGACCGACGATTCCTTCTACCTGCCCCCTGAGGCGTTCGACAACTCCGAATTTCAGCGCGGTCTGAAACTGTTCCTGTCGCCGGACGGTAAAGCGGCCCGCATGATCATCACCCACGACACCAATCCCGCTACACCCGAAGGCATCTCGCACATCGACGCGATCAGGCACGCCGCCGAGGAGGCCGTCAAGGGCACTCCCCTGGCGGGCGCCCACATCTACATCGGCGGCACCGCGGCCACCTACAAGGACATTCAGGACATGGCCAAGTACGACCTGCTGATCGTTGCCATCGCCGCCCTCAGCCTGATCTTGCTGATCATGATGGTCATCACCCGCAGCCTGGTCGCCGCGGTGGTCATCGTGGGCACCGTCGCGCTGTCGCTGGGCGCCTCGTTCGGGCTGTCCGTGCTGGTCTGGCAGTACCTTCTCGGAATCCAGTTGTACTGGATCGTCCTTGCGCTGGCCGTCATCCTGCTGCTGGCCGTGGGATCGGACTACAACCTGCTGCTGATCTCCCGGTTCAAGGAAGAGATCCCCGCCGGGTTGAAGACAGGAATCATCCGCGCAATGGCCGGCACCGGCGGCGTCGTCACCGCCGCGGGCCTGGTCTTCGCCTTCACCATGGCTTCGTTCGTATTCAGCGAGTTGCGGGTTCTCGGTCAGATCGGCACCACCATCGGACTGGGTCTGCTGTTCGACACGCTGATCGTCCGCTCGTTCATGACCCCTTCCATCGCAACGCTTCTCGGGCGCTGGTTCTGGTGGCCGCAACGAGTGCGGCCTCGCCCCGCCAGTCAGATGCTTCGTCCCTACGGACCGCGTCCTGCCGTTCGCCAACTGCTCTTGTGGGACGAGGATGCGATCCCATAGATCGCAGACGAGGCGACACAGCCGCGGCGAGGCACTACCCTTTGCGAAAACACGCTGCGAGAAAGAGGGCGACAGTTGCTCACCAGGGGATTGGCGGTCGGTGCGGCCGGGATGGTTTTCGTCGGCGCAGTCGCCGGCACGTCCTTCGCGGCTCGGGCAGGCGCTTCCCCATGCGATCCGATCGGCCTGGCGATGACACCGCAACCCGTACTGTCGTGCATCAGTCCGATTCCTGCGCCGTCAGCGGACGGGGCGCCCGCACCCGGCCCCGTCGACAACGTCGCCGCGCCGCCATATGTGCCGCCGGTCGCCGATGGCAACGGTCCACCACCGCTCAGTCAGCTCGGCTACCTCATGGACATCTGGCACGAGTTCCACAACGGCGTCCCGGCCGATCTCCTCTATGGACCCGCTCCCGCGCCGACGGACGCCGCGCCGTTGCCGCCGGAAGGTCCCGTGCCACCGCCGCTGAACCCGTAGCGCCCGCTGAGCCCTGCGGCAGCCGTGAGAACCACCGCCTGGGCTCCGCAAATGCACGGTTCCCACGAGGTCATTTGATTCTTGGAGGGCGAACCGCGATAGGCGTGTGGCCCGCGC
>JBAPQQ010000078.1:0-4139 GCA_049280695.1 Mycobacterium sp. | reverse complement strand
TCATGACCGCGAATGTAGTCTCCAACCATGGCGCCCCTGAATCTTTCGGTCGACGAAGTCTTGACGACCACCCGCTCCGTTCGCAAACGACTCGACTTCGAGAAGCCGGTGCCGCGGGAGGTGCTGCTGGAATGCCTCGAACTGGCCGTCCAGGCGCCAACGGGATCCAATCAGCAGGGCTGGCAGTGGGTGTTCGTCGAAGACGACGGGAAGAAGAAGGTGCTCGCCGACATCTACCGCAAGAACTTCGAGGAGTACCGTCGTACTCCGCCACCGAGCTACTCCGAAGGCGACAGCCGGGCCGAGCAGCGGGAGCGGGTGGTGTCGTCGGCGATGTATCTGGCCGAGCACATGCACGAGGCGCCGGTGCTGCTGGTGCCGTGCCTGGAGGGGCGCGTCGACACGACGCCGGGGCTGAGCGCGTCGTTCTGGGGCTCGCTGCTTCCCGCTGCGTGGAGCTACATGCTGGCGCTGCGGTCGCGCGGGCTGGGATCGGCCTGGACGACCCTGCACCTTCTCGGCGATGGCGAACGGCAAGCCGCCGACCTGCTGGGCATCCCGTACGACAAGTACAGCCAGGGCGGGCTGTTCCCGATCGCGTACACCAAAGGCACCGACTTCAAGCCGGCCAGGCGGCTGCCCGTCGAGCAGATCGTGCACTTCGACGGCTGGTGAGCTCACCGAGATTCACGTTATGCAGTGGCCCACTCGACATTTCTCTGCATGACGTGGATTTCGGCGCGAGGCGGACGCTAACTCGCGCCGGCGAACCCGCGCTGGCGCCAGGCCTCGTACACCGCCACGGCGGCGGCGTTGGACAGGTTCAGCGACCGCCGGCCGGCGATCATCGGGATCCGCACCGCGGCCGTGACGTGCGGATCGGCCAGCGTCTCCGCGTCCAGTCCCGTCGGCTCCGGCCCGAACAGCAGCACGTCACCCGGCTCGTACGACAGGTCGGCGAACGACCTGTCCGCGTGAGCGGTGAACGCGATCACGCGGCCCGGCAGCACCGCCTCCCACGCCGCCGCCAGCGACGAGTGCACCGTGACGGACGCGAGGTCGTGGTAGTCGAGGCCCGCCCGGCGGAGCTTCGGTTCGGACAGGTCGAACCCGAGAGGTTCGACCAGATGCAACTCGCAGCCGGTGGCCGCGACCATTCGAATCGCATTGCCCGTGTTGGGTGCTATCCGCGGCGAGAAAAACATCAGCTTGTACACGGCCGCACCGGTCAGCGACGGGTGGGGTGTTCGCGGAGGTTGAGCAGCACCACCACCGCCGTCACCACGAGCACTGATCCGATGCCGACGAGCACGTAGCGATCGTCGGCGCTGATCGCGGCTTCGACGAAGCACACCACCGCGATCAGCAGCGTCGCGCCCGCGCTCAGGATGTGCGAACGCCGGGAGACTCCACTGCCCGGTGCCCGTAACCGGCCGATGACCAGCGCAAAGATCGCGCCGAGCGCGGCTGCGCCCAGCACGATCGTCGTGGCAGTCACTTGCATTGGCTCAGATCGTATTCGCCTTCGGCGAGCGTTGCCGCACCCGCGATGATCGGTATCGTTCCGGCGCCGAACGTGAACGGCTCGGCCACGGCACCGCCGACGATCCCGAGGCCGCCCACCGCGACCCTGCCGAAGCCCCGGAACACGTCGCCGCCGTCGCATCTCGGGAAGAGGTCGACCGGTCGGTCCGGCGCCGACGCAGGCAGGTTCGCGTCGATGACCGCGACCGGTGGTGGGCCACCGGGCGGCGCCAACTTAACGGGTTCGCCGGTTACCGGCGAGGTGGGACTGGGCGGGCAAAGCTGGCCGGAACCGTTGGGGGTGAAGCCGCCGTCTCAATGACGGTGGCGCTGTGACGAGCGCAGTTGGCGGCGTAGAGGCTGAGGCCGGGCGCGGTAACGTCGATGGATCGGACCACGATCGTATTGTCACCCGGCGCTAATACACTCGAATGCGCTAATTCGCCCCGCCGCCGGCAAGACAAACGAAAGCCCTCACCGGGGTTGGGCAGTAACGCAATAGCAAACAAAACATTTGCCCACGTAGAATTTCCGCGACGTAGCGGGATGCGGCGCGACGCCTGCGAACTCCGTCTGTTCAGTGAGAATCGATGGTGGCCGGGGACGGCGGCTGGCATACTCGTCGGATTGCCAGGCGGTTAACGCGCCGTCGGGCATCAGGTCGACAAAAGCAGGAAAATCCATGAACCAGGCGCACATTCGAAATCACAAGAGCGCTCAGCGATGACCATGTTCGAGCAGCCGGTGCTGCCGGAAGAAACGAAAGGCAATCCACCCGCACCGGCCAAACGCCCGTCGGCGTGGTCGCCGTCGAATTTGCCGGTCGCCTGGAAGGTGCTCGCAATCGTCGTCATTCCGATCGCGATCGCGGCCGCGTTCGGGGGACTGCGCGCCTACCACAGCTTCACCGACTGGCGCGATCTGCGCAGCGCCGCCCAACGAGCAGACATGGCGGGGCCGATCGCGGAGTACACCGGCGCCCTGGAGAGCGCGCTGCTGGCTTATTCGTCGGGCACAGACGGACCGGTGGCGCGCAAGGCGTTCGACGACTCTCGCACCGAACTCGAGCGCAGACTGTCCGGCACCCCGGTCGACCCGGACGTCCGCGCCGGAGTCACCACCATGCTCAACAGCGGCCCGGCGCTGCTGGACCGCGTCGCGTCGGACGGCATCGGGTTGCGCGACACCGTCTCGACGTACACGCCGATCCTGCTGACCGCCGAGGACGCCATCGTCGGGTCGGTGCGAGTCGACGACGAGACCACCCGCACGAACGCCCGAGCTCTCAGCCATGCCGTCGGCCTCCGCGGCCAGATGGCGATGCAGCAACTGCTCGTCGTCCGCGGCGGTGAACTGGCCGATCCGGAACTCCGCACGTCGATGAGCGTGCTCGCAGGTGCCGAACCGGGCACGCTGACCGCGATCGACCAGGTGCTGGAGTCCGCGGACATGAAGGCCCTGCAGGACCAGATGTTCGCCCGCGCGGCCATCATCTCGGATCCGGCCGCCATCCTCGTCGGCAATCCCGACCTGCTCACGTCGCTGAAGACGACCAGCGACATCGCCGACAGGGTGATCGGTGACACCACCTCGTCGATCAGCGTGGCTAGCGCAGAGCAGGCATCGTCGGCGCGCGGTGCCGCAATCCGCGACCTGGTGATCGTGGTGGCGGCGCTGCTGGTCGCGGTGCTGGTGGTGCTGCTGGCGGCCCAGTCGCTTTTGCGGCCACTGCGCCGGCTGCGTGAGGGCGCGCTGCGGGCGGCGCACGAGGAGCTGCCCGCCGAGGTCCAGCGGATCAACGCGGGCGAAGAGCCCGGGTCTGTCACGCCGATTCCGGTGTACACCACCGAGGAGATCGGCCAGGTGGCCCACGCCGTCGACGCCCTGCACGAGCAGGCCCTCTTGATGGCGGCCGAGCAGTCGCGGCTGCAGCTGCACGTCAGCGACATGTTCGAAACGATGTCGCGGCGCAGCCGCTCGCTGGTGGACCATCAGCTGGCGCTGATCGACGAACTCGAGCGCAACGAAGACGACCCACAGCGGCTCGATGCGCTTTTCAAGCTCGACCACCTCGCCGCGCAGATGCGCCGCACCGGCACCAACCTGCTGGCGCTGTCGGGCGCGAAGCTGCACCGCGAGCAGTCCGAGCCGATGCCCGTCGCCGACGTCATCAAGGCGGCCGCATCCCAGGTTGAGGACTATCGACGCGTCGTGCCCGCCACCGTGACCGACAGCGCGGTGGCCGGATCGGTGGCCGGGGACGTCGTCCACCTGCTCGCCGAGCTGATCGACAACGCGCTGCGCTACTCGCCGCCCGGCACCGAGGTGCGGGTGTCCGCCACCCACACCGGCGCGCGCGGCCTCGCGATCGAGGTGAGCGACAGCGGTCTCGGCATGACCGAGGGCGATCTGCGGATGGCCAACATGCGCCTGGAATCCGGGGGCGAGGTCACCCCGTACACCGCCCGGCACATGGGTCTGTTCGTGGTGGGGCGGCTCGCCGCGCAGCACGGGCTGACGGTGCGGCTGCGCAGTTCGGTCGCCGGAGAGCCGCAGTCCGGAATGACCGCCGGGGTCTTCGTCCCCGCCGGGCTCATCGACCGGCCGGGCTGGCC
>JBAPQQ010000077.1:0-2447 GCA_049280695.1 Mycobacterium sp. | reverse complement strand
TGCCCACCTCGACCCGCAGCACCCGCGCCTCCACGCATCCGAGGTCGAGCGCCTGGCTCCGTGCAGTCTCGGCCACCGCGGCCGAGCCCTCCTGCAACCCGTGGTCGACGATCAGCGCGGTGGTGGGCCGCATCCCCGCGCACGCCGCGGTCAGCGCCAGCGAATCGGGACCTCCGGAAAGGGCAACGCACCAAAGATTCTCACCGAGAGAATAGCGCCGCGCGAATGCCGACACCGCTTCGCGTAGCGCGGCTAGAGCACCCGTTCGATCCATTGCTCGGGCTTGTCGATCTCGTGCGGTAATGGCAGCGTGTCTGGACCCGACCAGATGGCGTTGAACCGCTCCATGCCCACCCGTGACACCACCGCGTCGACGAATGCCTTTCCTCGCGTGTACTGGCTGATCTTGGCATCGAAGCCCAGTAGCGCGCGGATCAACCGCTGCAACGGCGGCTGGCGGCGCCGGCGCCGCTCGTCGAAGCGCTCGCGGATCGTCGTCACGCTCGGCACCACGGCCGGCCCGACAGCGTCCATCACGTGGTCGGCGTGGCCCTCGAGCAGCGTGCCGAGCACCAGCAGCTGGTCGAGCGCCTGGCGCTGCGGCTCGGACTGCATCGCGCGCAGCAGACCGATGATGCCGGTGGAGTTCGGCTCCGCCGGCGTGCAGTCGCGGCGATTCCGGACGAATTCGGCCAGCCGGCCCACGACGTGGCCTAAATCGTCGGTGGCCTCTTCGGTGATGACACCGAGCGTCGCCGACATGTAGTCGGCCAGCCACGGGTTCGCGGTGAACTGCACGCGGTGCGTCACTTCGTGCAGGCACACCCAAAGGCGGAAATCCCTTGGCAGAACTTGTAATTGCCGTTCGACCCCGATGATGTTCGGATAGATCAGCAGCAGCTTGCCGCCGGCTGTGAACGGATCGTACTGGCCCAGAATGCCGGATGCCACGAACGCCAGCACCGCACCGGTCTGCGCTCCGGTGATGCGCCCGCGCAGGACTCCGCCGGGCTTGTCGCCGCCGCCGGTCATCGCCTTCATGGAGTCGGCGGCCAGGCGGACCCAGTGTGGCCGGTCGATCACCAGCGCGTCGGGCACATGGCCCCCGGGTGCCAGGCCGGTGACTTCCCGCACGGGCACCTCGGCCCGCCGTGACGAGTCGGCGAGCTCGTCGACGATCTGGCGCCGGGTGTAGCCGCTGGACGGCGGCCCGGGGCGCGCCAGCTTGGCGCCCGTCACGGCGGCGAAGTCCCAGTCGACCATCCGGCCGACCGTCAGCTTGCGGCTCTGCTGCGCGGAGGTCACGATCCGCAACCGCAACTGCGCAGCGTGGCGGCCAGCGCATCGAGCGCGATACGCCCGGTGGGCCCGGCGTCGTTGGACATCAGCGTGAACGTCAGCACCCGACCGCTCACATCGGTGACGACGCCGGCGAGTGTGTTCGTCCCGGTCAGCGATCCGGTCTTGGCCCGCAGCCAGCCGGCCGCCTCGTCGGTCTGGTCGTCGACGTAGCGGTTGGACAGCGTGCCGCTGCCGCCGGCGATCGGCAGGACGTCGAGCAGTGGCCTCAGCGCGGACTGTGTC
Organism: Mycobacterium sp.; assembly: GCA_049280695.1. Lineage (GTDB taxonomy): Bacteria > Actinomycetota > Actinomycetes > Mycobacteriales > Mycobacteriaceae > Mycobacterium. Next base: position 863 of record JBAPQQ010000077.1, on the reverse strand, counting down.
GGGCCGGCAGCCGCGCCGATCACGCCGTCGAGCGTCTTCGCGGTGAGCCGGTCGTCCATGGACAGCCCACTGCCGTCCATCAGCCGGGCGCCCGTCATGTCGACGCCGGCGGCCGAGAGCCGGCTCGTGACTGCCTGCACCGCGTCGCCGAAGCTCGCCGGCCGGCCCGTCGCGACCGCCACCTCCCGGGCGATGCATTCGGCCATCACGTTGTCGGAACGGTTCATCATCTCGTTCAGGCGGTCCATCAGCGGCGCGGACTGCACGGCTGCGATCTGGTGCCCGTCGTGCACCGGGAGCGTGGCCATGGTGACCGCGCGGGGATCGACGTTCAGCGCCGCGGCCAGCACCCGTCCCGCATCCAGGGCGGGCGTGAACGACCGGACGGACTCCGGCGTCAGCGGCTGGGTGCGGCCGCCGTCCACCATCACCGCCTCGATCGGTGCGACGTCGCCGCCCAAGATGTCGGCAGGATCCCAGCCGGGAGCCAGCGACGGCCCGCTGAACGCACTGACGTCGACCTGTATCGCGGTGACCTTCGTCCCGCTGTCGCGCACCTGCGAGGCCAGGTCCGAGATGCGCGCGGCGTTTCGGTAGAGCGTCTCCTGGCCGGGCGGCGCGGACGACAACGTGGGGTCGCCACCGCCCACCAGGACGATGGTGCCGGGCTGCTCGGCTGCCACCACCCTGGTGGTCTGGCGTGCGCCGCGGTCGAGGGTGAGTAGTGCGGCGCTGGTGGTCAGCACCTTGTTGGTGGACGCCGGAGCCATCGGCGTCGTCGCTGCCTGTTGCCACAACTCGGTGCCGGTGAACGCGTCGGTGACGCGGCCGGCCAGCGCGCCGAGGTCCGGGTTGGCCAACGG
>JBAPQQ010000076.1:0-9448 GCA_049280695.1 Mycobacterium sp. | reverse complement strand
CGCCCAGGAAGAAAAACACCATGCACGCGACCATGTACATGATCCCGATCAACTTGTGATCGGTCGTCGTGATCAGCTTGTAAATCAAATTGCCCTTAGGACCCAGCCTGGCCGGGAACGGACGACTCGGCTCTAGTCGTGGTGGGGCAGACGCTTCTGCTGTCATAACTCTTTTCCCTGGACATCCGACACGGTCTCCCCCGATGCTATGCGGCGCGAGCCGCCGGCGAAACATTTCGGGGGGTGTGAGCCCCTACGACTCGGTGAGCAGCCGCAGCGCGCCCGCGGTGAACGTGTCCGGGTCCTCGACCTGTGGGTAGTGGCCGAGGCCCGGCAGCTCGATGACCGGTGCCGACGGGCGCAGCTCGCGCAGTCCGTCCAGCACGCTCGTCGTGGCCACCGGGTCGTCGAGCGCCCACAGGAAACCCAGCGGCTTGCCCCAGTCCCGCACCGCGCCGTGCCACCGCTGCGCATACCGTTCGCGTTCGTCGAGGTAGGAGATCAGGAGGTGAGCGATCCGATGGCCGCCGTTGTACGTCAACAACGCCCACTGCGCGGCGGCCTCCTCCGCGGACAGCGGATGATCGGCGGTGAACAGCCTGCCGAATCCGCGGCTGAATCCTTTGCGGCTGATCAGCCGCGCGAACACTGGACCCAGCCGGCTGCGCAGAATCTTCTGACTCGGCCGCAGGCTGGCGCGTTTCAGGATGACGCTCCCGTTGGTCAGCACTGCTCGCTGCAGCTCGAACGGCAGGCGGCCGTGGATGTCTCGCGCCAGCAGCTCGGTGGTCACCGACGTGCCCATGTCGTGCGCGAGCACCACCACCGGACCGGACGTCGTCTCGGCGACCACGGTCTGCACCAGGTCGGCCTGCTCCAGCAGGCTGTAGCGGTGCGGCCTCGGCTTGTCCGATAGGCCGAAGCCGAGAAAGTCCATCGTCAGCCACGCGTGGCCGGAGAGTTGCGGCACGACGCTGCAGAAGTCATACGAGCTCGACGGATAGCCGTGAAGTAGCAGGATCGTCGGGCCGGTGCCTTCGGCGGACCGGACGAACACCTTGCCCACGCGCGTCGAAATCCACCGGCCGCCGTCGCGCCATTCGGCCACGCTCGCGGGAAGCATGGCAGTGAGACTAGTCAGGCGAACGCTTCCACCGGCGGACATGAGCAGACGAGGTTGCGGTCCCCGTATGCGCCGTCGATGCGGCGCACCGGTGGCCACACCTTCGGCCGGTATCCCCTGCCCAGCGGGTAGGCGGCCTGCTCGCGGGTGTAGGGATGTTCCCACTTCTCCACCAGCAGACAGGCCGCGGTGTGGGGGGCGCCGCGCAGCGGGTTGTCCTCGGCGGTCCACTCGCCGGATGCCACCCTGTCGATCTCGGCCCGGATCGCGATCATCGCGTCACAGAATGCGTCGACCTCGGCCAGGCTCTCGCTTTCCGTCGGCTCCACCATCAGTGTGCCGGCCACCGGGAAGCTCATGGTCGGCGCGTGGAAACCGAAGTCCGCCAACCGCTTTGCGACGTCGTCGATGGTGACACCGGTGTTCTTCGTGATGCCGCGCAGGTCCAGGATGCACTCGTGGGCCACCATCGCGTTCTCACCGGTGTAGAGCACCGGGAAGTACTCGTCGAGGCGGCGGGCGATGTAGTTGGCCGAGGCGATCGCGGTCAGCGACGCCGCACGCAGGCCTGCCGCGCCCATCATCCGGATGTAGGCCCAGGAAATCGGCAGGATCGACGCCGAACCGTACGGCGCCGACGACACCGGGGGTTCGTCGGTCAGTTCGCCGGCGAGCGGGTGTCCGGGGAGGTGGGACCGCAGATGCTCGCGCACCGCGACCGGGCCGACACCCGGTCCCCCGCCGCCGTGCGGAATGCAGAAAGTCTTGTGCAGGTTGAGATGGCTGACGTCGCCGCCGAACCTGCCCGGCCTGGCAAGGCCGACCAGCGCGTTGAGGTTGGCGCCGTCCATGTATACCTGCCCGCCCGCGTCGTGCACGGCCGCGCAGATGTCGGCGACGTCGTGCTCGTACACCCCGTGGGTGGACGGGTAGGTGATCATCAGCGCGGCAAGGTCTTTCGCATGTTCGGCAACCTTGTCGCGCAGGTCGTCGAGGTCCACGTCGCCGTTCTCGCGGCACGCCACCACGACCACCCGCATGCCGACCAGCGCCGCTGACGCGGCGTTGGTGCCGTGGGCGCTGGACGGGATCAAGCACACGTCGCGGTTCGGCTCGCCACGGCCGGCGTGATACGCGCGGATGGCCAGCAACCCGGCGTACTCCCCCTGCGAGCCGGCATTGGGCTGCAGCGACACCGCGTCGTAGCCGGTCATGTGCGCCAGCCACGTTTCCAGGTCGGCGATCACCCGGCGCAGCCCCGGCGTGTCCGTCTCGGGTGCGAACGGGTGCAGACGCGCGAACCCCGGCCACGTGATGGGCTCCATCTCGGCGGCCGCGTTGAGCTTCATCGTGCACGAGCCGAGCGGAATCATGCTGCGGTCCAGCGCGATGTCCTTGTCGGCCAGACTCCGCAGGTAGCGCATCATCTCGGTCTCTGTGCGGTAGCGCGTGAACGCCGGGTGAGTCAGGAATTCGCTTGTGCGGGTGACGATATCCGGCCCGGCGAACTCACCGTCGGCAGCGGCGGCCCCGAATGCGTCCAGCACCTGCCCGACGTGGTCGTTCGTGGTGGCCTCGTCACACGACACCGACACGTGGTCGTCGTCGACCAGCCAGATGTTGATGCCGCCGGCTTTGGCGGCGTCGCGGATCTTCCCCGCGCGTCCGGGCACCCGGGCCAGCACGGTGTCGAAGAAGGCCGGGTGCACCACCTCGACGTCGGCCGCCGACAAACCCGCGGCCAGCGCTCGGGCGTGGCCGTGCACCCGCCGGGCGATCGACGTCAGCCCGTCGGCGCCGTGGTAGCCGGCGTACATCGCGGCCAGTACCGCCAGCAGAACCTGCGCGGTGCAGATGTTGCTGGTGGCCTTGTCGCGTCGGATGTGCTGCTCGCGGGTCTGCAGCGACAGGCGGAAAGCCGGCGACCCGTCCGCGTCGAGCGACACCCCCACCAGCCGGCCAGGCAGCTGGCGGGCGTGCTTGCCGTGCACGGCGAGATATCCGGCGTGCGGACCGCCGAAACCCATCGGCACACCGAATCTTTGAGCACTGCCGAAGGCGACGTCGGCGCCGATCTCGCCGGGCGGGGTGATCAGCGTCAGTGCCAGCAAGTCCGCGCCGATCGCCACCAGGGCGTCCCGCTCGTGCGCCGCCGCGACGAGCGAAGACCAGTCGACTACCGCACCGCTGGCCCCGGGAAGCTGCGCGATGATTCCGAAGAACTCGCCGTCGGGCAAGCCGTGGCGCAGGTCGGCCGTCACGATCTCGATGCCCAGGGGTTCGGCGCGCGTCTCCAGTATCGCCGCGGTCTGCCGGTACAGGTCGGTGTCGACCGCGAGGCGGTGCGACGAGCCGCGAGTAGCGCGGTGCATCAGCGTCATCGCCTCTGCGGCTGCGGTCCCCTCGTCGAGCATCGACGCGTTCGCGATTTCCAGCCCGGTCAGGTCGGCGATCATGGTTTGGAAGTTCAGCAGCGCCTCGAGCCGGCCCTGGCTGATCTCCGGCTGGTAGGGGGTATAGGCGGTGTACCATGCCGGGCTCTCGATGATGTTGCGCCGCAACACCGCCGGTGTCAGCGTGTCGAAGTAGCCCTGACCGATCATCGACACCGCGACGGTGTTGGTCTCGGCCAGGCGACGCAGTTCGGTGAGCGCCTCCTCCTCGCCGGCCGCGGGCGGCAACCCTTCGAGGCCCGGCGCCACGTCACCGGCCGGCGTGTCGAGAATTCCGCTCGGGACGGACTTGGCCGCCAGTTCGTCGAGCGAGTCGACACCGATGACATCCAGCATCGTGGCGATGTCGTCAGCGGTCGGACCGATGTGGCGGTCGGCGAATGTGGACACGGGCGGGGCTCCTGACGCGACAGAGGACGGCTCGTCCTCTCCCTCTGTCTTCCACCCGGTACCGGGCGCCTGAGAGATTCGGCTTACGCCTTTCCCCATCGGCGGGCGACGCTGGTCACCGCTTTCCAGAGGCATCGTGTCCCTGCGCGGTTCGGGTGCCTGAGAGGTTGACGGAGAGGTGTTGCTCCTTCGGCGTCCGTGGCTGGCGGCCACGGAACTCTCCCGCTACCGGGCGATGCGGGTCCAGTCTAAAGCCGAGCAGACGCCAAGTCGCACGCAAGGGCCATCGTCAGTGCGAGTGCGCGTGCCCCCGCAAGCGGGAGGTGCCCCCAGTTCGCGGGAGCTTGGGTCAGCCGATCTTGCGGTCGCGGTGCTTGCGGCGGCTGGCCAATTCGTCCTCCGGCGCGGCGAGCGACTCGCCGTCGTCGGCCCGCTCGCCGGGGAAGTCGGCGATGGCACCGGTCAGCTCGCGCATCGCTCCGCTGACCGCGATCCCGAACACGCCCTGGCCGCCCTGCAACAGGTCGACGACCTCTTCGGCGGAGGTGCACTCGTACACCGTGGTGCCGTCGGAGAACAGCGTGATGTTGGCCAGGTCCTGCACGCCGCGCTGGCGCAGGTGGTCGACGGCGACGCGGATGTTCTGCAGCGAGATCCCGGTGTCCAGCAGTCGCTTGACGATCTTGAGGACGAGGATGTCCTTGAACGAGTAAAGCCGCTGGCTGCCCGATCCTGCCGCGCTGCGAATCGACGGCACCACCAGCGCCGTGCGTGCCCAGTAGTCCAGCTGACGGTAGGTGATACCGGCGATCTGGCACGCGCTGGGACCGCGATAGCCGACGAGCTCGTCGGGAATCGAATCGTCGGGGAACAGGCCGGGCTGCACCGGCTGCGCCTCCTGGTGCGTGGTGGCAGTGTCGCTCGCGTTCAGGTCCAGCTGCTCCTGGCGTGGACGATCATCCACAGTGGCTACCTCCCGCCTGTCGCGTTCGCTGTCGACTGGCCATCGTTCGCGTTACGGCTCGAGTTGCTCGAGCATACGCGCCGGGCGGGCCGCTGCGCCTGCCGTTAGGACCAAATTATGGCCCGAGCGAAGACCGGTCTCGGTGACCGCCGCCCGCGTGTCGGAACGCTCGACAAGTTGAGACGCATCCGTGATGTGCGAGGGTTTCAGGTCGCCTTGAAGTCGTCGGGCGAGACGCTGTCGAGAAACTCTTTGAACTTCTCGACTTCCTCCTCGCGCACCGCACCCGACGGCTCGTCGTCGTTCTCGTCGGGAATCAGCAGGCCCGCCTCGGCGAGGACTGCCTCCTCCACATAGATCGGCACTCCCACCCGCAGCGCGATGGCCACGGAGTCCGACGGGCGTGCCGACACCTTGATGTTGCGGTCGAAGATCAGGTCGGCGTAGAACGTGCCTTCCTGCAGATCCACGATCCGCACCTCCTTGAGCGAATGTCCAAGTGCGGCAATCATATCTCGGATCAAATCGTGAGTGAGCGGACGCGCCGGCTCGACGCCCTGCTGCTCGAGCGCGATCGCCGCGGCCTCCGACTGGCCGATCCAGATGGGCAGATAACGGTCGCCGTTGGCCTCTCGCAGCAACAAGACCGGCTGGTTCTGCGGCTGCTCGACGCGTATGCCGACGACACGAACCTCACCCATATGCGCCTGCCCTTCGGACTCACGAAGCCAGCCAGAAGACTCCGCGATTCAGTCTAATCCTCAGCGGTCGAGAACGTCGCGCACCGCTGACTTGATCAACGCCGTATGCAACGTGATTGCCAGCGCAGCAACTTCGCGCGCCAGGTCGTCGGCTCGGTCCCGGGCACCGGTCTTGCCGCCCTTGCCCACCGGGCCCGCGATCTGCGCGATCAGATCGGACTGCCGGTCCGCGGCGGAGCGGAACGCCCGCAGGTGCCGCGGCTCGACACCGAAGTCGGCCAATGCCTTGGCGCATTGCAGGATCACCACGTCGTGCTCGTCGAAAAGACCCGCCAGACCGGGGATCACCACACCCGCTTTGGTCAGCGCGGTCAGGAAGGCGTCGTCGACGCCGGCCCGCCCGATCAGGTCTTCGCGGTTCAGCCGCACCTTTGTGGCCTCGACGGCGCCGTCGGCGGGTGACGATTCGTGGTTCTGGTCCGCGACCGTCACCAATCGTGGTGCGGTGAAGGCGAACCCGGCGGTTTCCGGCAATTCGCCGTCGGGCTGGGCGTCCAGCTGAGCCTTGATCACCTTCAGCGGCAGGTAGTGGTCGCGCTGAGCGGTCAGGATGTAGCGCAGCCTGGCGCAGTCGTAGGCGGTGAAACGGCGGTAGCCCGATGCGCTGCGCTGCGGGGTGACCAGCCCCTCGGCCTCCAGGAACCGGATCTTGGAGATCGTGACGTCAGGGAACTCCGGCCGGAGCAGGTCGAGCACCGCTCCGATTGACATGCCGGCCAGCGCTGGCGTACCGGGCGCGCTCACTGTCATCCGCTCTTCGCGCAAGCCTTCATCGCTACCCGGATCCGGGCTCGCCGTCGTCACCCCTGGGGCCGGTCAGGAACACCAGGCGGAACTTGCCGATCTGCACCTCGTCGCCGTTGGCGAGCACGGCGGAGTCCACCGGCTCGCGGTTGACGTAGGTGCCGTTGAGGCTGCCGACGTCGACGACCTGGAATTCGGCGTTCTCCAGCCTGAACTCGGCATGGCGGCGGCTGACGGTGACGTCGTCGAGGAAGATGTCGCTGTCGGGGTGCCGACCCGCCGCCGTGACGGCCTGGTCGAGCAGGAACCGCGAGCCCGCGTTGGGTCCGCGCTTGACGACGAGCAGCGCCGAGCCACTGGGCAGGCCCTCCACGCCCGACACCGCGGTGTCGGCACCAGCCTGGGCCGGGGCGTCCAGTTCGTTGAGGAAGTCGGCGCGAAAAACAGAGGTCGTTTCCACGGTGACGTCTTCAGACGTCTGGTCGTCCCCGGAATTCGAGTCCTTGTCGGTCACCCGCTGCTCCTCCTGGCTGCTCTGGCGGGGGTCGGCCGCGGTTTCCTGCGTTGTCCGAAGCCGACCTGCGCCCTGCTCCTCAAACCGTACCCCGCGGCCACGGTCGTTGTGCCTGCCCTGTTCGTATCAGGGTCCGCCTTGCCGCGGGGCAAGAATCCGTCGGTGAACCCTAGCAACCCCGTCACTGGCTGATCGTGTTGCGGTAGCCGTCGGCGTCCAGCAGCGCAGAGATCCCCTCGTCCAGGGCGGCAGCATCGGCCTGCAACTCCACCAGCCATCCGCCGCCATACGGCTCCGAGTTGACCAGCTGCGGGTTGGTCTCCAAATCGCCGTTGACCGCAACGACTTTGGCCGACACCGGCGCGTACAGGTCGGACACGGACTTGGTCGACTCCACCTCGCCGAAAGCCTCGCCGGCGGTGACGTCGGCGCCGACGTCGGGCAGTTGGACGAATACGACGTCACCGAGCGCCGACTGCGCATAGTCGGTGATTCCCACTCGGACGGTGTCGGAGCCCGTGCGGCGCACCCACTCATGTTCGGCGGTGTAGGCCAGGTCGGACGGGTTTTCGGTCACGGGGCACCTCGTTCGTCACGCGGTCATTTGACGGGCTGAGCGTATTGGCGGGGTTTCGGTTGCCGCAAGGCGGTGATGTCGACGCGGTCGGACTGCTGCACCGAAATCGTGCCCCCGACCCGTTCGATACTGTCGACGGCTCCGCCCGGGATGTTGACAGCCGCTGCTAGCGTCGGTGAATCGCCAATCGCCACAACCGCATACGGTGCAGGCAAGGTCTGACCGGCCCCCGACAGCGCGCCCGGGCTGCCCGCCACCCACGTCGCGACACCCACCCGCACCGCGGGCGGGCCGCCGGAGCCGCGGATCTGGATGGCCTCGGCTCCGGCGGCACGCAACTCGTTGATGACGTCGATCATCGCCTCCGCGGACACGCCCGAAACCGGGTCGCCGATGGTCAGCGTCACCCCCGGCCCGGTGGCGCCCGCAATGCCGACCAGGATTGACAGCGCCGCAAGCCGAGACTGCGCGTCGGCGATGGCGGCCTGGTCGTCGCTGCCGGATGCTTTCAGGGCCGCCAGCGTGCGCTGCAGGTCCGCCACTTCCTTGTTCAGTGCAGCTTCGCGCTGCTGCAGCGAGTCCAGCAGCACCACCAAATCGGCCGGCCTGGCAGATTCCAGTGCGTTGCCGGATTCGGTCTGTCGCACCTGAGTCGCGATCGCCGCGCCGAGGACCACGCAGAGCACCGCGGCCAGGATCCCGAACAGCGTAGGCCGTCGCTTCCGCGGCGGCTTCCCATCGGCCGACAGCTCGTGACGCCCCCGGTGTCCGGCTTCGTGTTCGCTCATTCTCAGGCCCCGAACAGCTTGCGCCGCAGCGCCGCTGCGTTGCCGAAGATCCGGATTCCCAGCACGACGATGATCGCCGTCGACAGTTGCGTGCCGACCCCCAATTGGTCGCCGAGGTAGACGATCAGCGCGGCGACGAGCACGTTGAACACGAACGAGACGACGAACACCTTGGAGTCGAAGATCCGGTCGAGGTAGGCCCGCAGGCCACCGAACACGGCATCGAGCGCGGCCACCACGGCAATCGGCAGGTACGGCTGCACCACCTCCGGCACGCTGGGGTGAAACACCAGGCCCAGCACGATGCCCACAACCAGTGCGGCGATACCGATCACAGTCGTTGCCTCCTCTTCGCGCCGGCGCTCATCGGCCCTCTCCGATTACTCATCCGATTGGCTTGGCGTACTTGACTTCTCGCGAACTGCCCGCCGGGACCGTCAGCGAATCGCTGGTGCTGACGGTGGCTCCCGCCCCGTAGGACGCCTCCAGCAGCCGCATCCGCACATAGCCCGGGCTGCGCTCGAACTCGTCCTGCATGCCGTGCGGCGGCCCGATCGCCACGATCGCGTAGGGGCTGCTGACCGGCTGATTGTCGACCAGGATCGCGCCGCCCGCCTGCCGGATCGTCACGTTCGGACCGATCCGCACGCCGCCGACTGCGATGACCTCGGCGCCGCTCGCCCACAGCGAGTTGACCACCAGCTGCAGGTCACGGTCGAGCACCACCTGCCGGCTGCCGGGGATCCGCTCCTTTGACACGTCGGACAGATCGGGCGAACCCCCGGGATCGGTGAGCGTCACCGTGAGTCCGGGCCCTTCGACCTTGGTCGACGCGCCGACGAACCCGAGCTCGTCGAGGCGGCTCAGCAACTCCCGGCCCTGCGCGTCGCCGGTGAGCTGGGCACGTCGCAAGTCGTCCACTTCGGTCGAGAGCTGACTGCGCTGGGCGGCCAACGCGTCCGCACCGGCTTCCGACGCCCGAACGCTGCCGGTCAGCACCCGCTGGGTCTCCTTCACACCCGGTGCCGTCGACCGGGCCTGCGCGACGGCTGCCGCGAACACCAGCGCGATCAGCAGCGCCGCTGCCGCCTGCCACACCCACGCCGACCAGCGGGACCTCGCCCGCGCCCCGGT
>JBAPQQ010000075.1:0-10803 GCA_049280695.1 Mycobacterium sp. | reverse complement strand
GAACGGGCGGACGGCTCCGGTGCTGCAGGTGTTCACGATCGCCGCGCCGTCGGCGCGCCGGAGCAGCTCGAGTGCGGCCTGGATGCCGAGGAACGGGCCCAGGCAGTTCACCCGCCAGCTGCGCTCGAACCCGGCCGGGGTCTCCTCGGCCAGGGAAGCGCGATGCAGCACACCGGCATTGTTCACCAGCGTGGTCAACGCGCCGAACCGGTCGACGGTTGCGGCCACCGCCGCCGCCCAGTGGTCGGGCGAAGTCACATCCAACCGAACCGCGACGATCCCGTCGTCGTCGAGTGCCGCGACGGCGGCGTCGAGTTCGTCGACGAGCACGTCGCAGGCGGCCACCCCGAAACCGTCTGCACGCAGCCGCGCGACGATGGCCGCCCCCTGCCCGCGCGCAGCGCCGGTGACCAGCGCGACACGATCGGTCACTGCGTCGCCTCTCTCAGATGTTCTGCCGCCCCGCGCCGCAACGCCTGCGATTCCGAAGCCAGCGTGATCATCTCGAAACCCAACTGCGCCGCGATGCTTCCCACCTTGCCGTCGCAGGCATGGATGCCCGGCATCAGGCCGGCCGCCGAGGCCGCAGACCGGGTCCGTATCATCGCGTCGCGCACGGACTGATTCGTCCACGCCTCGTTCGGGAGATGCCCCATCGAGATCGCAAGGTCCGCCGGGCCCACATAGATGCCCGAAAGCCCTGGCACCGCGCAGATCTCGTCCACCGCCGCGACGCCTCGCGCCGTCTCGACCATTGCGAACACGCTGACCCTCTTCTCCAATTCGGCTGGGTCATGACCCAGACTCGGCGCCAGCGGGCCGAAGCTGCGCACGCCCGCCGGCGCATACCGCGTGGCCGCAACGGCTTCGGCGGCCTGGACGGCTGATTCGATCATCGCGACGAGCACGGCGTCCGCCCCCGCGTCGAGCACCCGGCCGATCGGGGCGGGGTCCGTCGACGGCAGCCGTACCGCGGTGGCGATCGGGACGTGTTCGAGCCGGTGCAGCAGCAGTGCGACGTCGGCGTCGCCGAAATAGCCGTGCTGCACATCGAATCCGACGTAGTCGTAGCCGGCGCGCGCGAATTCCTCGGGACCCATGACAGTCGGGCCGACCACCCAGCCGCCCCATATGCGCTGCTTGGCTGCGAGGGCCTCCTGCAGCCTGTTCACTTCACGATCGCGATCTTGACGCGCTCCGGTGCCGGCCGGCAGGCGAGTTCGAACGCCGCCTGCACGTCGGCGACGCCGAAAGTGTGGGTGAGGTAGTTCGTCAGCAGCCCGGGATGGTCGCGGGCGAACTCGCCGGCGCGCCGCAGGACTCGTCGCCGGTCGAGCGTCACACCGGATTTCAGCGTCAAATTCTTGCGCAGCATCGAACGCATGCTGATCGGATAGCTGTCGTCGTCGGGGACGCCATAGTAGAACACAGTGCCGCCGAAGGCCGCTGCCTCGATCGCGTGGCCGAGCGTGGCCACCTGGTGCCCGACGGCTTCGATCACGATGTCCGGCTTGTCATCTGGCTGCAGGTGGCCGACCCAACGGTCGCTGGTGGCGCGGACCACGGTGTCCACACCGAACTGGATGGCGACGGCGTTGCGGTCCACCGGGTCCACGCCGGTGACGTGGCGAGCGCCGCCGGCCTTGGCCGCGTAGGAGAACAGCAGCCCGATCGATCCCTGCCCGATGACGGCGACGTGGCGCCCTTCGACGTCCAGCTGCTCCATCGCGTAGAGGACGCACGCCAGCGGCTGCAGGCAGACCGCGTGCTGCGGGCTCAGCGTCGGGTCGTACGGCGCCAACCCGCTGCCGTCGGCGGCCACGAGCTCCATCAGACCGTCGAAGCCCGACGCCCAGCCGGCCACCCGATCCCCGGCGCGATGGTCGGGATGGCGGCTGGCGATCACCTCGCCGGCGATTTCGTGGATCGGGAAGCCGTCCATCTCGGCGGCGCGGGCGCCGCGGTCCCCCGGTATCTTGCCGCGCACCCCGCGGAAGGCCGGAAGGTCGCTGCCACAGATACCGGCGGCCAGGAAGCGCAGCAGCACCTGCCCGTCGGCAAGATCGCCGGATACCTTGTCCGGCAGAATGGTTCGCTCGAACACGTACGGTGCGACCAGCCGGTACGACCACACAGTCAGACCTCCACCGGAATGCTGTTCCAGCCCCACTGGAAGCTCGACGGCGGCCGCGACGCCGCCTCGCCGAGAATCCGGTAGTCGGGCACCCGCTTGAGCCATTCGGCCACCAGGGTTGCGATCTCCAAACGGGCGAGGTGGAACCCGAGGCAGAAGTGCTGGCCGCGGCCGAAGGTCACCGACCGTTCGATGCGCCGGTCCCAGATGAACTCGTCGGGATTCGGGTACTCGCGCTCGTCGCGGTTGGCCGACGCGATCAGCATGATGATCCGTTGCCCGGGGTTCATCGTGGTGTCGCGGACGGTGAACGGCTTGCGTACCGTACGCGCGAACCACTGTGCGGGCGCACAGAATCGGACCATCTCGTCGCGCGTCGCCGGCACATTGGCGTCGAGGTCGGCGCGGACGGCGGACAGCTGATCGGGCCGGCGCAGAAGTTCCCACAAGCCGTGCGCGACGATCTTCGGCACTGTCTCGGTGCCGCCGATGAACACGCCGAGCATCTGGGTGGCGGCTTCCAGGTCGGTGAAACCCGAGCCGTCGGGAAGCCGGAAGGCGATCAGGTTGTCGACGATGGTCGTACCCCCTGCCCCGGCGCGTGCGCGCTCGACCACCGGGGTCAGATACTCGAGATAGCCGGGCCGGGCGTTACCAACCTCGACGCCGCTGCCCGGTTGCGCAAGGCTGCCGGCATTGACCGTGGCCAGGACCTCCGGTGCCGAGTCGACGGGCAGCCCGAGCAGTTCGCACACGATCGAGGCGGCGACGACCCCCCCGTACTCCTGGGTCAAGTCGAAGGTCCCACGCGGCAGCAACTCGTCGAGGCGCTGGTTGGCCAGTTCGCGTATGCGGTTGGCCAGTTTCGACACGGATCTGGGCCGGAACGGTGCCGACGTACACCGCCGGACATCGTCGTAGAGCGGCGCGTCGAAGTTGGCGTGGAACGGCATCGGATGCCACGGCGGATCGGGCACCGGCCCGGTGTTGTGGTGCGCCAGAACCGTCGCCGCGGGCAGCGTCCCCTCCGACGCGACGAAGGTACCGTCGTTGACCGCCAGTACGTCCCAGATGTCGGAGAACCGCGACAACGCGTAGGTGTCCCACTTCTCGACGTAGTAGACGGGGTACTTCTCGCGCAGCACCAGGTAGTGCGGCAGCGGCTCGGCCATCACCTCAGCGTCGAATGGATCATACGAGAAGTCTTGCATCGCAGACGGTTTCATTGCAGCGGCGAGGGCGGTAGCGCCTGCAGGATAGAGTCCTCCCAGCCGTCGCGCAGCGCCGGCGCGACGCTCATCCAGGTGACGATCTCGGCCGGCGGGTTGTCCTTCCACGACGGATAGTGCTCCGCGAAACAGTCCCACCCCCCTTCCAGCGCCCAGTAGTGGATGACCTCGTTGAAGCGGAACGTGGTGGTGAACGACCCGAGCCAGAGCTTGCCGGTGCGCTCGGACCACGGCACGTAGAGCCGCTCCAGTTCGCGGATGTAGTCGTCCTGCCGTCCCGGCTTGGTCTGCATGATCTCCTGGACCACCAGTCCGGCAGCGAAATTCGCGTCCTTCAGCGCAGCCAGGGTCTTGTTGCTCGGGCCGGGGTACATGATCCGCCCTTCACCCGACGCACCGATCTCGGCCAGGTACGTCGACCACTTCGCGGCCGCCGCCTCGTGGCTGCCACCCCCGGCCTGTGCCCGGCCGATCCTGGCATAGTCGGCGAACCCGTCGACCTCCCAGATGACCGTCACCTGCGGCCAGTGGCCGTTGTAGGCAGTGGTCTCCCAGATCGCGAACAGCCGGGCGCCGAGCTGTTCCATCATCGGCTGGTAGACGTCGGTGAACACCTCACAGAACCGGTCGCTGCGCCCCGAGCCGAGCCCGATCGTCTCGTGCAGATACAGCAGCGTGTGGCTGTGGTACTTGCGCATCGCGCTCATTCGCTGCGGCAAGTTGACAGTGGCACCTTGCGAGCGTGACACTTACGCCGTGTTTTGTAAAGCTCTGACACCGCTGGCGAAGGGCTTCTGCTTCGGTGAGGGCCCCCGGTGGTTCGAGGGGCTGCTGTGGTTCTCCGACATGCTCGGAGAAGCGGTGCACACCGTCAACCTGCAGGGCTCGATGACCACGCTGCCGCTGCCCGGCCATGCCCCGTCGGGTCTTGGCTTCCGGCCCGACGGCACGCTGCTGATCACCTCCACGGAGCGCCGGCAGATACTGCGCTATGACGGCGAAACCGTCACGGTGCTGGCCGATCTCGCCGCCGACGTGCCGGCCGACCTCGGCGACATGGTCGTCGACTACCGGGGACGCGCCTATGTCGGATCGCAGGCGCGGCAGGGCGGCGTGATCGTGCGGGTCGACCCCGACGGGTCCACCGAAATCGTCGCAGGGGGCCTTGACTTCCCCAACGGAATGGTCATCACGCCGGACAGCACGACACTGGTCGTCGCGGAATCGATCGGTCGACGGCTGACCGCGTTCACCGTCGGCCCCGATGGCGGGCTTTGCGACCGCAGAATCTTCGCCGGCGGTCTCGACGGCCCGCCGGACGGCATCACGCTCGACGCCGACGGCGGAATCTGGGCCGCGATGACTCTGGCGCATGCGTTCGAGCGGATCGTCGAGGGCGGCGCGGTGACGGAGCGCATCGACATGGGCGACCGTGCGGCGATCGCATGCATGCTCGGCGGGCCCGAACGCCGCACGCTATTCCTGCTGTCCAGCACCGACGCCTATCCGCAGCGCCTAGTGGGGACGAAACTGTCGCGGCTCGACGCCGTGACCGCCGACGTGGGAGGGGCGGGGCTGCCGTGAGCGACTCCTACTACGAACTCGTCGACGCCGCGGACAGTCTGGGCGAGAGGTTCACGGCCACCGACTTCGTCCGCGGAACCTGGTCGTCGGCGATCCAGCACGCCGCACCGGTGTCGTCGCTGCTGGTTCGCGCCCTCGAGCGGTGCGCCCGCCGTGACGACACCCGCCTGAGCCGCGTCGTCGTCGACCTGCTCGGACCCGTGCCGGCAGAAGGAGAGTTCTGGGTCCGCACGACGGTGGAGCGCGAAGGCAATCAGATCGAACTCGTCCGCGCCGAGATGCTCGGCCTCGGTCCCGACGGCCAGCCGCGGCCGGTCGCGAGAGCCAGCGGCTGGCGGCTCCTGCACAGCGACACGCACGACGTCGTCCGAGCCTCGGCGCCTCCCCTGCGGCCCAGATCGGAGGGTCGAAACCGCAACCTGGCCGAAAAATGGGACCGCAACTACCTGCACAGCCTCGAATGGCTCTGGCTCACCGAGCCGATGAGCGACGGCCCGGGCGAGTCCTGGATCAGGCCGACGGTGGACCTGGTCAAGGGCGAGGCGATGACGCCGCTGGAGCGGCTGTTCGCGGTGGCCGACGACGCGAACGGAATCGGGTCCAAGCTCGACATCAGAAAGTGGACATTTCTGAACACCGACCTGGCCGTGCACGTGTTTCGTCTGCCCGAAGGTGACTGGATCGGCATCCGCGCCGACACGAGCTACGGCCCAGACGGCGTCGGAACGACGATCGGCACGCTTTTCGACGAGCAGGGCGCGGTGGGCAGCATCGCGCAGTCGGTGCTGGTGCGCCGCCGCGGGTAGCCATGACCACGCGTGAGCGGCTCAGCCCGTGGACGGGCCGCGCGCCTGATTCCGGCGCGAGTCCAGTTCGGCCAGCACTTCTTCGGTGTGCTGGCCGAGCTCCGGTGCGGCAGCGCGCGGCTCCCACGGCGTCCCGTGGACGTCCGCCGGCGTCGCGACCATCGGGACGCTCGTCTCCCCGTCGGGGACGTAGACGACTCCGCCGGCGGCATGGAACTGCTCGTCGGACACCACGTCTTCGATCGAATTGACGGGCGACCAGAAGAACTCCGGTTCTGCGGCAAAGATTTTGGCCCACTCGTCCAGCGGCTTGGTCGCGAAGATCTGGTCCAGCTCGCCGATCAGTCCGACAGCATGGGCGGCGCGGCTGCGCGCATCGGTGAACCGAGGATCGGTCAGCCACTCGGATTTCCCCACCACGCGGCACAGCGCCGGCCAATGACGGCCCGCCTCGAGCCCGACGATCCAGAACCGCCGGCCGTCGGCGGCCGCGTAGTTGTTCATGCACGGATTTCCCATCGACTCTCGCTGCCCGATCGCGATGGGCTGCCCCGTGAGGAGATAGGTGTTGAGGTCGAAGCTCACGGTGTAGGCGCCCTGTCGATACAGCGAGGTGGTGACCAGTTGGCCCTTTCCGGTTCTGTCGCGCGCGACCAGCGCCGCGCATACCGCCGCGGCCAGCGTCATGCCGGCCAGGTGGTCACCCATGCCGCCGCGCTGGAACGGCGGTGTGCCGCCGGGCGGGGTGAGCAGCTGCGCGATCCCGGCGCGTGACCAGAACGCTGCGACGTCGTAGGCGGCCCGGTCGGCGTCCGGTCCGGTTTCGCCGTAGCCGGTGAGCAAACCGTAGACGAGGCGTTCGTTTCGCGGCGCCACGGTTTCGTAGTCCAGCCCGACGCGGCGCAACGCCGGGAGTCGGACATTCGTCAGGAAAACGTCGGCACCGCTGAGCAATTCGAGCGCCGCCTTTCGGTCGTCTTCGGACGTGAGGTCCAGGACGATGCTGCGCTTCGAGCGGTTGTCCATCTCGAACGGCGGATTCACGCCGAGGTCGCAGCCCAGCATCCGCCCGAACATTCGGGCGGGGTCGCCGCGCGGCGGCTCGATCTTGACGACGTCTGCGCCCCAGTCGGCGAGGATGCCGCCGGCCGCCGGCCCCGCCACCCAGACGCCGAGTTCGACAACCCTGATCCCCTCTACCGGTCCCGCCATGCCGTTCTTTCTATCGCGGATGGACGTGACAGTCAGTCAGATTCTTGTAAAGCTATACCGATGACCCGGTCAGCGGCCGTTCCCGTCGAGGACGACACCTCCACACGTCAGCGGCTCCTCGTCGCAACATCGGAGGTGCTCAGCCGGAAGGGCATGACCAAACTCAGCCTGTCGGAGGTGGCGGCACAGGCCGGGGTTTCACGTCCCACCCTCTACCGCTGGTTCGCCTCCAAAGAGGAGCTGCTCGACGCGTTCGGCGAGTGGGAACGGCAGATGTACGACCGCGGCATCGCGACGGCGACTAAGGGGTTGCGCGGCAGAGAGAAACTCGACGCGGCCCTGAGATTCATTGTGGAATACCAGCATTCGTATTCGGGATACCGGATGGTCGATATCGAACCGGGTCACGTGATCGGCCAGCTGTCGCATGTGATTCCTGTCATGCGCGAGCGACTGCAGCGGCTCCTTCAGGGACCCAACAGCGCCGTCGCGGCGGCGACCGCGATCCGGGTCGCGGTCTCCCATTACCTGGTCGCCAGCGACGACGCCGACCAATTTCTCGCGCAGCTTCGCCACGCGGTCGGGCTGAAGCATCACAGCGATTCCTGAAGAGCTTTCACGGTCTCCAGGTCGGCCAGCGCGGCGACGGCCCGCCGCAAACCTACGAGCGATATCTCCTCGGTTTGCATGCCGCCGAGGCCGGCGGTGATGAGCGGCGACACATAGGCATACGCGACGGCCCGCCGGTATCGGGTCCACAGTTCGTCGGGGTCAAGGCGCGGCCCGCCGGCCGCAACGAGTGCGTGCCGGTAGACGTCCAAGAGCTCACGCTCGTTGGCGCGCCGGTCTTCGGTGGCCATGCCGAGCACGAGCGTGTAGGTCAGGTCGCGGGCGGGGTGCCCGCGCCGGACGACCTGCCAGTCGAGTAGACCGGCCCGACCGTCGCGGAAGTAGGTGTTGCCGGGATGGGAATCGCCGTGCAGGACGGTGTGCGGCCCTTCGTCGATGAGATGTGTCGTCAGTCGGAAGTTCTCCCAGATGAAGCTGCCGCCCTCGACGGGAATCGACGTCCGCTCGGCCAGCCGACGAGCCGACAATCGCATCAAGTGCGGCGTCAACGGCACGCTCGGATCAGACGACGGAGGCCACAGCCACCCGAATTGCCCAGTGCCACCGGACGTTTTGGGCAAGCGGTCCCAGAACGTGCCGTGCAGGTGCGCCAGCGTCTGCACCAGCAGCGCCATCCTGTCGTTGTCGAGCGGGTTCAACGTGTCGGGGAACTCGCACGGTGTGGTGGTCATGTCCTCCAGCACGATGACGTATCGGCCGGTCAGCGGATCCCACTCCGATCCGTACGCTCGGGGGACGCCGGAGCCGATCTCAGGTGCCAGTTCTTTGTAGAACCGGGATTCGGTTTCGCCCAGCCGGGCCAGTTCTCCCAGCATCCGCGTGGCCACCGCGGAGGCGGACATCTTGACGAACACCGAGTCGGGCACGCCTTCTCCGGTGAGCGAGAGCCGGGCGCGCGTGGACGTCCCCGCGGCACCGTCAAGGACCGTAACCGAGCCAACGTCGCGTCTCATGACGGCGGAAAGCGACTCCGCGGTGAGGTCACCGATCGTGCGCGGAAAGCTGCGGAGCCGGCGCAGGGCCGCGTCGGTGGCAAGCCGCTGGACGCCGTGCCCGAGTTGTGCGGCCAGCCGCCCGACCGAAACGACCTGTGCCAACGTGTTCCACCCTTCGGCCGACCAGACGGAGCATATTACCGCTAGCGGCAAATTTGCAGGCAGCAGTAATGTAGGCCCGTGCCAGAGTCATTGCGTGAACGGTCGCGGGCACGGCGCCGGGCCGAAATCGAGCGGGCCGCGCTGCGGCTCTTCGCCGAACGGGGCTACGACGCGACGACGGTGGCGCAGGTCGCCGAGGCCGCTGACGTGTCCCCGCGCACCGTGTCGCTGTACTTTCCGTCCAAGCTCGAACTCGCGCTGTCATACATCACCGGCTCGGCGCAACGGCTCAGCGATGCCTGCGCCGAGCGCCGCCCCGGCCAAACCACTCTCGACGTACTGGCCGGCTGGCTGCAGGACGAGCGACAGGCACACGGCGAGACGATCGGGTTGTTGCGAGCGATGCTCGATACGAATCCCGCACTGCGCGGCGCGGAGACACCCCTAATCGCCGAATCGAGGCGGAAGGTCAACGAGGCGCTCGCCGCCGACCTCGGCCGGGCTCCCGACGACGCGGTGGTGCGGCTTGTCAACGGCGCGATGGCAGGTGCCATTTCTGCGCTCCTGCAGATCAACCCGAAGGAAGCCGGCGCTGCCGACGCTCTCGACGTCGCGAATCGGCTGTTCCGTTCCGTGATCGAGTCGGCGGCACCGCCGAAAGGCAAGGCTTCACACGTCAGGACTGCGGGGTGAGCCTCGTCGCCGGGCGGGGTCCGCTCAGCAAGGATCCCGCGGGATGGTTCGCTCCCCCGCTGGCGTCTGAAGTCGTCTACGTGGAGCCGCACCCGCGTCGCATTCAGGCAATCCGCAACGGCCACATTGTGATTGACACGGAGCGGGCATTGCTTGTGCACCGCCGGGACCGTCCGCTCAGCTATGCATTCCCGGCCGGCGAGGTGGGCGATCTGCCGGACGAACCCGAACCCGAGGCCCCCGGCTACGTCCAGGTGCCCTGGGATGCCGTGGACACCTGGTTCGAAGAAGGCCGCGAACTCGTGCACTACCCGCCCAATCCCTATCACCGGGTCGACTGCCGGCCGACGCGGCGCCACCTGCGCGTGGCGGTCAACGGCACCACGCTGGTGGACACCGACAACACGGTGATCGTTTTCGAAACCGCGCTGGCACCAAGGCTTTACGTCGATCCGTCGTCCGTCCGCACCGAGCTGTTGCGGCGGACGGAAACGACGAGTTACTGCAACTACAAGGGTGTCGCGACCTATTGGGCCGCGGTCCTCGGCGACACGGTTGTCGGCGACGTCGCATGGAGCTACGACGATCCGCCACCGGAAACCCTTCCGATCAAAGGGTTTTTCAGCTTCGACGCCGAACGAGCTGATGTCGTCGCCGAACTCCCGTAATCAGTCCGTCTCCTCGTCGTCTTCGTTGTCGTCGCTGCCCCGCATCTTCTCGGGGTGGTGGTAGTCGTTGGTGCGGCGTTGGCCGCGGTCCAGATGCGGCGGGGGTAGCCATTCGGTGGTGCCGTCGGGGTGTTTTCGTGTTCTCCAGCCGCCGTCTTTGACGTCGCGGTTGTGCGGTCCGCAGGACAAGGTGAGCTTGTCGATGTCGGTTTGTCCGCCGGCGGCCCAGTCCTGGGACGCGTGGTGCACTTCGCACCAGTAGGCCGGCACGGCGCAGCCCGGGTGGCTGCATCCGCGCTCGGTGGCGTAGAGCACCAGCCGTTGGGCGGGGGTGGCCAGCCGGGTGCTGCGGCCCTTGTACAGCTCCAGCGGCTTGCCGTTGTCGAAGAGCAGCAGGAAGTTGTAGGCGTGCGCGGCCATCCGGATGACGTCTTTGACCGGCAACAGCGTGCCGCCGCCCGTGGTGGCCACCCCGGCCTTGGCTTGCAGGTCGGTCAACTCCACGGTGGCGGTGATGGTCACCGGCAGACCCTGATGCGAGCCAAGTTCGCCCGACAGCAGCGCACAGCGCGTCATCGCGGTGAACGCGTCGTGGTTGCGCTGGGCGGTGGTGCGGGCGTCGGCGTTGAGCGCCTCAGCCGACGGCGTGCCGGTCACCGTCGGCATGTCGTCGGTGGGGTTGCACATGCCCGGCGCAGCCCACTTGGCCGACACCGCCTCCCAGCCCGCGCGCGCTTCGGGGGTGAGGTA
>JBAPQQ010000074.1:0-3895 GCA_049280695.1 Mycobacterium sp. | reverse complement strand
CCTCCTGTTCGCGGGCATCCCGTATGCGGCGCCGCCGGTGGGACCGCTGCGCTGGCGGCCGCCGCAACCGCCGCCGTCGTGGCAGGGCGTTCGCGACGCGTCGAAGTACGGCGCCCGATGTGTCCAGGACAAAGCCGATGATCCGGACTTCGGCCGGTCGGTCAGCGAAGACTGCCTGACGCTGAATGTCTGGACGCCGAAAAGCCATGCCGCTCATGGGCTTCCGGTGATGGTGTGGATCCACGGCGGGGGTTTCGTCAACGGCAGCGGCGACGTCTACGACGCCCGATGGCTGGTTGCGCGCGGCGGCATCATCGTCGTCACCCTCAACTACCGGCTCGGCACGCTGGGCTTCTTGGCTCATCCGGCGCTGGCCGCCGACGGCGACGTCGGCAACTACGGGTTGGCCGACCAGCAGGCGGCGCTGCGGTGGGTGCGCGAGAACATCACGGCCTTCGGTGGCGATCCGGGCAAGGTCACGATCGCCGGTGAGTCGGCGGGGGCGATGTCGGTGTGCGACCATCTCGTCGCCCCGGGCTCTGCGGGTCTGTTCCGGGCGGCGGTCATCCAGAGCGGTCCCTGCCAGGTGCAGGCCGACCGGTCCGCCGCGGAGAAGGCCAGCGTCGACTACGCCGCGGCCGAGGGATGCGCCGATCTGCGGACCGCCGCAGACTGCCTGCGCGCGGTGCCGGCCGACAAGCTCGGGTCGCCGCCCGTCTACTACCGGATCGGCGACGACGCGCTGACCGGCCCGATCACCGGCACGCCGTCCTTGCCGATCGGCCCGATGACCGGTATCGGGCAGGGCAAGGCGGTTCGGGTGCCGGTGCTGATCGGGACGAACCGCGACGAGTTCACGTTGTTCGCCGCGACGCAGTATCTCCGGCACGGGCGGATCCCGGATTACCCGCAGGTGCTCGACGACATGTTCGGCCCCGACGCCGGCCGCGTCGCGCAGCAGTACCCGCTCAGCCGGTTCCCGAACGCGGCACTGGCTTACTCGGCGGCGGTGACCGACAGCGGATTCGCGTGTCCCGCGCTGTCGATGGCGTCAGGTCTTTCGCGCGGTGCGCAGGTGTTCGGCTACGAGTTCAACGACCGCGACGCGCCCGCGCCGGAGCTGTTGCGTTCGGTGCCGTTCGCGGTCGGGGCAAGCCACTCACTGGAGTTGCGCTACCTGTTCGACGTCGGCGGAGCCCCGGCTCTGAACGCCGCGCAGCAGAGGCTGTCCGAGCAGATGATCGGCTACTGGAGCGGCTTCGTCGCCACCGGCGCACCCCACGCCGCCGGCGCGCCGCAGTGGCCCGCGTTCGACGGTGGGGGCCCCTGGATGTCGCTGCAGACGCCCGAGGTGGTGCCGTTCGAATCCTTTGACGACGAGCACCAGTGCGGGTTCTGGGCGACGGTGCGGTCTCGCTGACCCCGCCGACCCCGCTGATGCCGCGAACGTGAACTGGTTGCGGGCCCGCCCGGCGTGTCGTCGCAGGGTATTCACGTTCGCGGGATTGTCGGTGGGCATCGGCACGCTCGCGGCATGGGTGAGCCATTCATCGGAAGCGAAGCGTTGGCCGAAGGCCAGCTCACACTGCACATGTTGAGAACGCGATGCGTCGCCATATATCCAGACGTGTATATCCGGAAAGGGATACCAATCACCGCGACCATCCGCGCCGAGGCGGCTTGGCTCTGGTCACGACGGCGGGGAGTTGTGGCGGGAATTTCGGCGTCGGCGTTGCACGGTGCGAGATGGATCAGCGGTGCCCGTCCCGCAGAGATCGTCTACGACAACCGACGTCCGCCGTCGCGAGTCCGGACGTTCGGCGATCGGATAGCGGATGACGAGATCGCCGTCATCGGTGGAATCATGGCCACGACTCCCGCTCGCACCGCCCTCGATGTGGCCTGCCGGTATCCGGTAGACGAAGCCGTCGCAGCGATCGACGCGTTGGCGCGCGCCACCCACTTGAAGCCCGCGGACGTTGAAATGCTTGCACAGCGCTATCCGGGACGTCGAGGTATGAAACGCGCACGCCTCACGGCCGATTTGGTGGACGCGGGAGCCGAGTCGCCACGCGAAACCTGGTTGCGGCTGCTACTCGTGCGGGCTGGATTTCCGCGGCCAGAGACACAGATCGCGGTCTACGACGAGTTTGGTCAGCTGGTCAAGTCGGTGGACATGGGGTGGCGAGACCTGATGGTGGCGGCCGAGTACGAGGGTCAACAACACCGGACCGACCCAAGGCAATTCAACAAGGACATCCGCTGCTTGGAGATACTCGCGTCGCTGGGCTGGATTGTCGTGCGTGTGACGAAAGAGGACTGCGAGCCGGACATCATCAGGCGGGTTGCGGAGGCTCGGGCTTCGCGAATGTGAATTGGCTGCGGGCCCGCTCGGCGTGTCGCCACAGCCCGTTCACGTTCGCGGAGTGACCAGCATCCTTTGGCCAGCGGAAATGGTCGTCCGCTCTTCGCCCGAGAGGCTCATCGCCGCGGTCGGGGGGATTTGGCGGGACACCTGATCTAGGGCATACTGTTCAGGTTGCCTTGCGCTGGGGCGGTGTCATTTGTGGACTGCCTGGCCATGGCATACGACCGGCGCCCACACGGGCGCGTCCGGTCCCACCCTCGATCGCGACGGTTTTCCGCCGCGTCTGAGGCTGCGTGCGGGCGACACACCCGACCGCGGGGACCGGTGCACCACGACAGGTGAACAGTGGCGGCGAACCAGCACGGGCTGGCGACCGGGCGAGCAGGAGTGAGGGAGAAGCGTGGCGGGACAGAAGATCCGCATCAGGCTCAAGGCCTACGACCACGAGGCGATCGACGCCTCGGCGCGCAAGATCGTCGAGACGGTCACCCGCACAGGCGCCAGCGTGGTCGGCCCGGTGCCGCTGCCTACCGAGAAGAACGTTTATTGCGTCATCCGCTCCCCGCACAAGTACAAGGACAGCCGGGAGCACTTCGAGATGCGCACCCACAAGCGGCTGATCGACATCCTCGACCCGACGCCGAAGACGGTCGACGCGCTGATGCGCATCGACCTGCCGGCCAGCGTCGACGTCAACATCCAGTAGGAGCCTGCAAACCATGGCAAGGAGAGGAATCCTCGGCACCAAGCTGGGCATGACGCAGGTGTTCGACGAGAACAACCGCGTCGTCCCGGTGACGGTCGTCAAGGCGGGACCCAACGTCGTGACGCGCATCCGCACGCCGGAGCGCGACGGCTACAGCGCTGTGCAGCTGGCCTACGGCGAGATCAGCCCCCGCAAGGTGAACAAGCCGCTGGGTGGCCAGTACGCGGCGGCGGGAGTGAACCCGCGCCGCCATTTGGCCGAGTTGCGGCTCGACGACCCCCAAGCCGCCGCCGAGTACCGGGTGGGCCAGGAGCTGACCGCCGAAATCTTCAGCGACGGCAGCTACGTCGACGTCACCGGCACCTCCAAGGGCAAGGGCACGGCGGGCACGATGAAGCGCCACGGGTTCCGGGGTCAGGGCGCCAGCCACGGCGCGCAGGCGGTGCACCGCCGGCCGGGATCGATCGGTGGGTGTGCCACTCCCGCACGGGTGTTCAAGGGCACGCGGATGGCAGGCCGGATGGGCAACGAGCGCGTGACCACGCAGAACCTGGTGGTGCACAAGGTCGATGCCGAGAACGGCGTGCTGCTGATCAAGGGCGCGATCCCGGGCCGCCGCGGTGGACTGGTGATGGTTCGCAGTGCCGTCAAGCGAGGTGAGAAGTAATGACAGCGCAGAAGATCGACGTCCGCAGCCCCGGCGGCAAGAAGGACGGCACGGTCGAATTGCCGGCCGAGTTGTTCGATGCGCCAACCAATATCGCGTTGATGCACCAGGTGGTGACGGCGCAGCGCGCGGCGGCTCGGCAGGGTACGCACTC
>JBAPQQ010000073.1:0-1666 GCA_049280695.1 Mycobacterium sp. | reverse complement strand
GCTCAGGTGCTGGAGGGCCCGTTGTCGGAGGCGGAGATGGCGGGACTGCACGAGTCGGCGCGGACGTTGACGGAAGCCGGCCGGTCGCTGGGTTTGTAATCCGCGGCCGAGGCCTAACTGGCCGCTCGGCGGCTAAAGATGTTCGGGCAGGCCGAATTTCGCGAAGAGCGTGGCGTCGAGGAACGCGACCACCCGCGCCACGCCGTCGGTGGTGAAGTCCACGACGTGCAACTGGAACGGCACGTGCTTGTCGCCGACGCGCATGTACATCGCCGCGCCGGGCTGGCCGTTGGCCACGACGGGGATCAGCCGCATGTCCCCGGCCCCTTGCGCGGGACACTGCAGATGGATCAGCGAGACGATGTCCTGCGGCCCCCGGTACCAGCCGTCGAACGGCGGCATCTCCCAGATCGCTTCGGCGGTGAACATTTCCACCAGAGCGTCGATGTCGTAGGTCTCGAACGCCGCGATATAGCGCGCCAGGCGATCCTGCGTCTCGGGTGTGTCCGGTGCAACCAGCGTGTCGTCGGGGCCGACGGCGTCGAGCTGCGCCCGCGCCCTTTGCAGCACACTGTTCACCGCGGCCGTTGACGCGCCGATCGCCTCGGCTACCTCGGCGGCCTTCCAAGCCAGCACGTCGCGCAACACCACGACTGCCCGCTGCCGCGGAGACAGATGCTGCAGCGCGGCGATGAACGCCAACCGCACCGACTCGCGGCTCTCGACGATCTGCGAAGGGTCGTCGGGCAGCGGCTCCAGCCAGGGCACCTCATGACGCTCGACGAGTTCGGCGGCGGGGTCGGCGCTCGGCGCGCCCAGCCCGCTGGGCAGCGGCCGCCGCTTCCTGCCTTCCAGCGACGTCAGGCACGTGTTGGTCGCGATCCGGTACAGCCACGTGCGCAGCGACGAGTCGCCCTTGAAACTCGGGTACGCCTTCCAGGCGCGCAGATAGGTCTCCTGAACCAGGTCCTCGGCGTCGTGCAGCGACCCCGTCATCCGGTAGCAGTGCGCGAGGAGTTCGCGCCGGTGCGGCTCCGCCCGGACCAGGAATTCGTCGTCAGGTTCGCGCGCGAGGACGCTCACCTGAGCGAGCCTACGCGCGCTTGTACCCTCTGCTGATGGCCACTACCCGCACCGAGCGGACGTTCGACGGCGCCGACGGCGTGCGGATCGTCTACGACGTCTGGACTCCCGACGAGACGCCCCGCGGCGTCGTGGTGATCTCCCACGGATACGCCGAGCATGCCCGCCGCTACGACCACGTCGCCCAGCGGTTCGGCGAGGCCGGCCTGGTCACCTACGCGCTCGACCACCGCGGCCACGGCCGTTCCGGCGGCAAGCGGGTGTGGCTGAAACGACTGTCGCACTACACCGACGACTTCGCCCGGCTCGTCGACATCGCCGCTGCCGACTACCCCGACCTGAACCGGGTGGTGGTCGGCCACAGCATGGGCGGCGGCGTCGTGTTCGCCTACGCCGCCGACCATCCCGAGGACTTCGCGGCCGTCGTGCTGTCCGGGCCCGCCGTCGCGGCCCAGCTCGAGGTGCCCAAACCGCTGGCGTGGGCGGCCAAGCTCGTCGGCTCGGTGCTGCCGGCGGCAAAGGTGCGCACGCTCGACGCCGACGCGGTGTCCCGCGACCCCGAAGTGGTGGCGAAGTACAAAGC
>JBAPQQ010000072.1:0-10629 GCA_049280695.1 Mycobacterium sp. | reverse complement strand
TCGAGCAGGTGCGGGAGCGCTTCGCGGGACTGACCCAGCCTTCCCGGCGAGCAGACGCGAAATCGCATTACCGAGGCGGCATTTATGCGATTTGGCGTCTGCTCACCCGGCGAAGTCAGCCGTCGCCCGGTGGCGGTGCGGTGGAAGCCTCATCCAGGACGCCTTCGGCGATGGCGTGCTCGATGCTGTCGGCCAACTTGGGACAGCTTCGGCTGCGCGCCGTCAGACCACCGGACTCGCGTACTTCGGCGAAGTAGGCGCATCGTCGCGCAGCGTCCGAATCCCATTGCACCGAAGTGTGTTCCGGCCCGAGCTTCTTGACGAGCACCGAGACATGGCAGTAGCGGCAGTCCACGGGCTGCAGACCGGCCGTCAGGTACCGATCGCGGTCGCGTTGAGTGGCTTCTCGGAGCGCGGCCGCCCGGCGCGGATCCGTCGGCGCATGCTTCACCCGTGAGTCGCCGGGCCGGTTGTGCGTATGGTCGTCGTGCGCGCCGTGCACCGCAAGCATCGAGCGTGCCAACTCGTCGACGTCCGGGACCCGGCCGTGTTCGCTCATTGCGAGACCTGCGTCGCCCGTCCCTGTTCCTCTGCCTGGCGCCGTAGGTTCTCCTCGACTTCCTTGTGCCAGAACTCGTTTGCCTTGCTGGTGTCGACTTCGATCTCGAAGCGGTCGGTCATCTCGGCGGTCATGTCGGCCACGTCGACGTAGAACTGCTGATACCACCGACGCATCTGGTAGACGGCACCATCCTCCTCGACCAGCAGCGGGTTTTCGATGCGCGTCTTGTGTTTCCAGATCTCGACATCCTGCAGGAAGCCCTTGCTGACGCCTTCGGTGAACGCCTTGGCCAGCCTCTCGGTGGTGTCTTCGTCCATGCCTTTGGGCTTTTCGACGAGAACGCCCCACTGCAGCATGAACGAATCCTGGGTCACCGGGTAGTGGCAGTTGATCAGGATCGACTCGGCCTTGAAGCCGCCGTAACTGTTGTGCAGCCAGTTGATCATGAACGACGGCCCGAAGTACGAGGCCTCCGAATCGAGATGCGTTTCGCCGTACGCGGTTCCCATGTCGTTCACGTCGGGCCGGCCGACATTGTGCAGGTACTGCGATGCGATGTGGCCTTCGAAGACGTTCTTGAAGTACGTCGGGAGCCCGTAGTGGATGTAGAAGAAGTGCGCCATGTCGGTGACGTTGTCGATGATGTCGCGGCAGTTGGAGCCTTCGATGAGGATCGAGTTCCACCGCCAGTCGGTCCACTCATCGCTCACGAACTCGGGGATCTCCGGGATGCGCACCTCGGGCTGTGGCGGATTGCCCTCGTGGTCGTGCCAGACGAACAACAGGCCGCCGCGGATGTCGGTGTGCCACGCGCGGGTGCGGGCCAGGCGAGGGGTCCGCTTGGCGTACGGCACCAGCTTGCACTTGCCGTCGCCGCCCCACCGCCAGTCGTGGAACGGGCAGGCGATCTCGTCGCCCTTGACCGTGCCCTGGGCCAGGTTGCCGCCCATGTGCCGGCAGTACCCGTCCAGGATCTTCACGTCGCCGTGGGAGTCGGCGAAGACCACCAGCATGGTGCCGAACGCCTCGACTCCGTGCGGTTCGCCGTCGAGGTAGTCCGTGACAGGCCCAAGGCAGTGCCAGCCCCTGGCGTACCTGTCCGGCAGGGTGCCGGCGTCGATCTCACGGATGCCGCTGCCGGGGGTGTCGGTGTCCACGTGCGTGCCTCCAGTCCCTGTCTCTCTAACTAGAACACGTTACAGTTTTGCTGCACCCGTATGCAATAAATGCAGGCCTTTGGTGCTGTATATGTGACCTATGGCCCTCTTTGAGTTCGACGGAAAGGCGCCGAAGATCCACCCGGAGGCGTTCATCGCGCCGACGGCCGTCCTGATCGGTGACGTGACCGTGCAGGCGGGCGCCTCGGTGTGGTTCAACACGGTGCTGCGGGCGGACTACGCGCCGATCGTCATCCGTGAGGGCGCCAACGTGCAGGACGGCGCCGTGCTGCACGCCCCGCCGGGCATTCCCACCGACATCGGACCCGGGGCGACCATCGCCCACAT
Organism: Mycobacterium sp.; assembly: GCA_049280695.1. Lineage (GTDB taxonomy): Bacteria > Actinomycetota > Actinomycetes > Mycobacteriales > Mycobacteriaceae > Mycobacterium. The sequence goes on along the minus strand of JBAPQQ010000072.1, from coordinate 8,562 downwards.
GTGCTGCATCCACGGGGTGAACGTCGGAAGAGAGGCGCTGATCGCCAACCACTGCACCGTGCTGGACGGGGCGGTCATCGGGTCGCGCAGCCTGATCGCCGCGCATTCGCTCGTGGTCGGCGGCACGAAGATCCCCGAGGAAGTTCTGGTGACCGGCGCGCCCGCCAAGGTCAGGGGCCCGATCGCCGGCACCGGCGCCGAGATGTGGGTGAACATGAATCCCGGTGAGTACCAGGCGTTGGCGAGGCGCTACCGGGAAGGACTCTCGCCCGTCGGCGACTGATAGCGCCACACTTGATCGTTGGCGGCGACGCGCCGACGACGGCTGCGAACGCCTATGTCTCGAGGCGCCGGGTCGGGTGGGCTAAGGCGTGCAGGTCGCAGGTCCGCCGTCGGTACTCACACAGCACCGGCCGTTGACGCAGCAGCTTGTCGCATTGTTGGTGTTCAGACTGCCGTTGGTGCCGACACTGGAGGACTGACCAGGGTGATGTTGCTCGGGCCGGTCTGGATCGAGATGTTGTTGCCGCTGTTGATGTTCACGGCGGGGCCGTTGACGCCGGGGCCGAAGAGGCTCGCCATGTCCGGCAGTCCGAGCCCGCTCAGGTCCGGCATGCTGGCGAGCGCAGTCATGCACGAATCGTCCAGGGGTTGAGCCATCGTGGTTCCTTGCGATGCGACGCCGAACAGGGTCAGCCCGGCCGCGCCGACCGACGCTGGCAGCAGCCACAGTGCCTGCCGTCGAGAGGCCATGCGTTCATCTCTCCCTGAACTCGGCCCGGCGCGGGCAAGGCCTGCGGTTGTGGTTTTCTAGCAAACAGCATGCCTCGCCAGACCGCTGGTTTCCAAGACCCGCAGCAATCTGATTTCGTCCTTATTCCGTGCTAGCGGCGCGAGCGGCAAATCGGCTGCTGCCCGGAACGACCGACTGTGGCGGTCTGGAGCAAAGTCGAACTAGAGCGGCCGTGCGGTCGCCGCGGCGCGGTCCATCTCCCAGTACGCACGAAGCGCGACCAGCCGGCCCTGATCGTCGACCTTGTAGGTGAACACGCCTTCGGCGGTGATCTGGTGTCTGCCCATGGTGATGACGATCGAGCCGACGTTGGCTTCCTCGTCGCCGCATTGGAAGGTGTCGACGAAGTTGAACTCCAGGCGCTCGGTGGGGGCGATCGCCTTGTCCCAAAACGCTGCGATGGCGTCTTTGCCGCGATGACCTCTGCCTTCGGGATCGAATGCCGACGGGCCGATCGGGTCTTCGACGATCGCGTCGTCGGCGAAGACCTCCAGCCACGCCTGCTTGTCGCGCGCGGTGACCGCGTCGCGGGACCGTTGGCCGGCGAGGTGGGCGGGGTGGTCGGTCCTGGTCGCTGTCATTTGTCCTGCCATCCCGAGTGAATGTAGGTGTCGGCGAAGCGCTTCATCGATTCCTGCTTGTCGTTCAGCGGGGCGTCGAAGCCCAGGCCGTCGAAAACCCAAGGGATGACAATGTTGTCGGTGACGCCGATGTCGGCGAGTTCGCGATGACCGTCGACACCGAACTTGTCGATGCACACGGCCTGGAACTCGAACGGCTTGTCGTCACGCCCGAACTCCGCGCGGTACTTGTTCAATGTGGCGATGGTGTCGGCCAACTGCTCGGCGGTCATCATCGCGCTGGTCCAGCCGTCGCCGACGCGGGCCGCGCGCTTCAGCGCGACCTCGGTGTGGCCACCGACGTAGAAAGGCACCGGCTCGCTGGGCGCCGGGCTCATCTGTAGCCGGTCGAAGTCGTCGAACTCCCCGTGACTCTCCACCATGCCGCCGCCGAGGACCTGCTTGATCACGTCGATCATCTCGTCGACACGCGCGCCCCGGCGCTTGTACGGAACGCCACACCACTCGAACTCCTCTGGTGCCCAGCCGATTCCGATACCGAACCCGAAGCGGTTGCTGGTCAGGTTCGCCACCGAGCCGACCTGGCGGGCCAGCAGCAGGGGGTTGCGGGAACCGAGCTTCATCACGTTCGTGTAGAACCGCAGCGTCGACGTGACGGCGCCCATTGCGCCCGCCGCGATCAGCGGGTCCACCCACGGGGTGTTCTCGTTCCACATCCGCGACCCGTCGGGGGTGTACGGGTAATCGGCTGACTGCTTCTCCATGTAGAACAGCGAGTCCGGCAGCGCGATCGAGTCGAATCCGACTTCCTCGGCGGTACGTGCAATGTCGATCAGTTGGTCGACCGGGCCCATCGCGATGCTGCAGGTGTACTTCACGGCTTGTCAGCTCCCACGACCCACATCGAGTAGTACTGCGACCCGCCGCCGTATGCGTGGCCGAGTGCCTTGCGCGCGTCCGGTACCTGGTGCTCACCGGCCTTGCCCATCACCTGAATCGCGGCCTCCGCGAAGCGGATCAGGCCCGAGGCGCCGATCGGGTTCGACGACAGCACGCCGCCGGACGGGTTCACCGGCAGCCGGCCGCCGATCGCGGTCTCGCCCGCCTCGGTCAGCTTCCAGCCTTCGCCTTCAGGCGCGAATCCCAGGTTCTCCAACCACATCGGCTCGAACCACGAGAACGGCACGTAGATCTCGGCGGCGTCGATCTCGTCGATCGGGCTGGTGATGCCGGCCGACTTCCACAGCGCCGCGGCGGCGTCGCGCCCGGCTTGCGGGTTGACCTGGTCGCGGCCGGAGAAGGCCAGCGGTTCGGTGCGCAGCGCGGTGGCGTGGATCCACGCCACCGGGTGACCGTCCTTGACGCGCCGATCCGCGGCCTCCTCGTTGCCGATCACTACCGCGCATGCCCCGTCGGATGACGGGCACGTCTCGTCGAAACGGATCGGGTCCCAGAGCATCTGCGACGAAAGGACCTTTTCCAGCGTGATGTCGGGCTGTTGCAGATGCGCCAGCGGGTTCTTGCTGCCGTTGAGTCTGTCCTTGACGGCGACCATCGCGCCGATGTGCGTCGGCGCGCCGGAGCGGCGGATGTAGGCGCGCACGTGCGGGGCGAAGTAGCCGCCGGCGCCGGCACCGACCGCCTTCGTGAATGGCACCGGAATGCTGAGCGCCCACATCGCATTCGACTCGGACTGCTTCTCCCACGCCATCGCCAGGACCCTCTGGTACTTGCCGGACTGCACCAAGCTCGCTGCCACCACACCGGTGGACCCACCGACGGAGCCCGCGGTGTGGACGCGGATCAGTGGTTTGCCGGTGGCGCCGACCGCGTCGGCCATGAACAGCTCGGGCATCATCACGCCCTCGAAGAAGTCGGGCGCCTTGCCGACGACCACGGCGTCGATGTCGTCGAATGTCGAACCGGAATCGGCCAGCGCCTTGTCGATCGCCTCACGCACCAGGCCGTTCATCGACACGTCCTGCCGCTTGGCGACGTACTTCGTCTGCCCGGTGCCCAGCACCGCCGCGAGTTGCCCGGCCACTAGCGTCCCTCCATCACGGCCACCAGGTTCTGTTGCAGCGCAGGGCCGCTGGTCGCGTGCGCGAGGACCCGCTGCGCCGACCCGTTCCAGATGTGCCGGGCTGCGAAGCCGATACGCTCCAAGCCCGCCGAGAACATCGGGTTGGCCGCCAACGTCCCGCCCGACGGATTCACCTTCGCCGACGACGGCAGCCCGATCGCCTCGGTGAGGATCAGGTGCTGATGGGTGAACGGTGCGTAGATCTCGGCCACCTCGATCGAGCCGGTGTCACCGCTGGTGGCGGCCTGCGCAGATGCCGCGGTGGACGGCGAAGTGGTCAGATCTCGGGCACCGAGCACCGGCGTCTCGATGCGATGCTCGAAACCGGTGATCCAGGCCGGGTTTTCGCGCAGCTCGCGCGCACGGTCGCCGGCGGCCAGCACGATCGCCGACGCACCGTCGGTGATCGGGGCGATGTCGTGGCGGCGCAGCGGATCAGCGAAGAACGGCCGCTCCAGCAGTTCGTCGACCGACTCCGCGGGCTTTTCGCTGTCCGTCCGATCGGTGGCCGCGAACGAGTCGAGGGCGACCTGCGCCATCGCCTCGAAGCTCCACTTGCCGGCGTCCAGGCCCAGGCGGGCTTGCAATCCGGCGATCGACACGGAGTCCGGCCACAGCGGCGCCACCGTGTACGGGTCGGTCTGCAGCGCCAGAATCCGGCGCAACACCCCCGCCGACGACTTCCCGAACCCGTACACCAGCGCGGTGTCGACCTCGCCCGTCAGCAGCTTGATGTATGCCTCGTACAGCGCCCACGCGGCGTCCATCTCCACGTGCGACTCGTTGATCGGGGGCACCGCGCCGATCGAGTCGATGGCCGACAGGAACGAAAAGGCGCGTCCGGCAAGGTAATCCGACGACCCCGAGCACCAGAAACCGATGTCGGCCTTGGTGATGCCCAACTGCTCGTACAGCTCGGCGTAGCACGGCATCAGCATCTCGACGCCGTTGGTGGTGCCGTCGGTCCTTCGCACATGCGGAGCATGCGCGAAGCCGACGACAGCGATGTCGCGTTCAGTCATTGGTTCCTCTACAGGTGGTGCTTGTATTTCTCGTAATCGGCATCGGGTTCGCCGGTCGGCCGGAAATGGTCGATGTTGTCGATACCCAGCCCCCATTCCTCGCGGGGCTTCCAGACCGCCTCGACCCGCATGCCCATCCGGACCTCGGACGCGTCGATCTCGGTGACGAGGTGCAGGAACGGGATGTCTGCGCCGTCGAGCAGCACGTACGCCGCGACATAGGGCGGCTTGATCCGCTGTCCGGCGAACGGGATGTTGATGATCGCGAACGTCGTCACCGTGCCCTTGTCCGGCAGCTCGACGAATTCTGTTGTGGGCCTTCCGGTTGCGGGATCGGCACCGTGCGGCGGAAAGTACACTTTGCCGTCTCTGCCGGTCCGCGCGCCGATGATCTTGCCTTCCGCGAGCGCCCGCAGGTATGCGCTCTCTTCGTGCGAGGCGCTGTGCTGGATCTCGATGTCGATCGGCGTCACGAGGATCTTCACCGGGTCGCGGTCGTCGCTGACCTCCGAAACCGGCTCGGCTTCCTCGCCCAACGCGAAGTATGCGATGTCGGTGATCGCGCCGACGGGCTCGTCGACCCAGTGCGCGTGCACCCGCGCGCCGGCGCTGAGCATGTCGGGTGTTTCGGCGTACACCGCGTGCAACAGCGGCGTGTCGGCGCCGTGGAGCTTGATCAGGGCCCACGCGAACGGGCGCTGCAGCGGCTGACCCTCCAACGGCTCCGGCTGCCACGTCCAGGTGACCACTGTGCCGACGCTCTCCACCGGTACGATCTCGCGCAGTGGTTCGTACGTGACGGGGTCGTATTCGGCCGGCGGTACGTGCACCCGTCCGTCGGATCCGCGGACACCCACGATGCGACGGTTGCGCAGCGCGGTGAAGAACTGACCGAGGACTGGCCCGACCGAACGGGTGTAGTCGAAGGACAGTTTCAATGGCGCCGAAAGGGGCGGTTGGGATGTGTCAATCGAGGCCGGACTGCTTTGGCTGACGCTCACGCCATCGAGTAGAACAGGTTCTAAGTTACGTGGCAAGAACGGGTCGGACAACAGTCAGGAGGCGGTCATGAAGCTGGGCCTGCAACTCGGGTACTGGGGGGCGCAGCCACCCGCCAACGCCCCGGAACTGGTCGCGGCGGCCGAGGACGCCGGCTTCGACGCCATGTTCACCGCCGAAGCGTGGGGGTCAGATGCCTACACGCCGCTGGCCTGGTGGGGCGCGTCGACGCAACGGATGCGACTGGGTACTTCGGTGGTGCAGCTGTCGGCCCGGACGCCGACGGCGTGTGCGATGGCCGCCCTCACCCTGGACCACCTGTCCGGCGGTCGGCACATCCTGGGGCTGGGCGTGTCCGGACCGCAGGTGGTCGAGGGCTGGTACGGCCAGAAGTTCCCCAAGCCGCTGGCGCGCACCCGGGAGTACATCGGAATCGTGCGGCAGGTGCTCGCCCGTGAGGCGCCGGTCGTCAGCGACGGCCCGCACTACCCGCTGCCCCTCAGCGGTGAAGGAACCACCGGCCTGGGCAAGTCGCTGAAGCCGATCACCCATCCGCTGCGCGCCGACATCCCCATCTTCCTCGGCGCCGAAGGGCCGAAGAACGTCGCGCTGGCCGCCGAGATCTGCGACGGCTGGCTGCCGATCTTCTACACCCCCCGCATGGCCGACACCTACAACGAGTGGCTCGACGAAGGATTCGCCAGGCCCGGCGCGCGTCGTACCCGGGAGACGTTCGAGATCTGCGCGACGGCCAACATCGTCGTCACCGACGATCGGGCCGCCACCTTCGATGTGATGAGGCCATTCCTCGCCCTCTACATGGGCGGCATGGGCTCGGAGGACACCAACTTCCACGCCGAGGTGTACCGGCGGATGGGCTACGGCGAGCTCGTCGACGAGGTGACCCACCTGTTCCGCAGCGACCGCAAAGACGAGGCCGCCAAGATCATCCCCGACGAGGTGATCGACGACGCCGCCATCGTCGGCGACGTCGACTACGTGCGTAAGCAGGTCGCAGCCTGGGAGGCCGCCGGCGTGACGACGATGGTGATCTCCGCGCGTAGCGCCGACGAGATCAGGCGTGTCGCCGAGCTCGTCTGACCAGCGCTTGTCAGTGATTTAGAACACGTTCTACAGTGAGCGCCATGCCCGCCTCCCAGCACAGCATTGCCGGCACGGTGCTCACGATGCCCGTGGAAGTCCGTCAGGCAACCCAGCACACGGCGATGTTCTCGGTGGACGCCGACGCCGCGCAGCAGCTGATCGAATACAGCGGACTGTCGGTCTGCCGCTATCTGCCCGGCCGTGCGGTCGTCATGTTGATGCTCGTGCACTACCTTGACGGCGACCTGGGTCAGTACCACGAGTTCGGCACCGCCGTGATGGTGAACCCGCCGGGCTCTGATGCGAGCGGGCCACGTGCGCTGCGGTCGGCCGCCGCTTTCATTCATCACCTTCCCGTCGACCAGGAATTCACTCTGGAAGCGGGCCGGACCATTTGGGGCTTCCCAAAGGTGATGGCGGACTTCACGGTTCGGGACGACCGCCGGTTCGCCTTCGACCTGAGCATCGACGGCCAGTTGGTGGGCGGCATGGACCTTCGCCCGGGCCTTCCCGTCCCGTCCATGTTCACCTCGCGCAAGCAGGTGATGCGCGCCTACTCGCATCTGGACGGTGTCACCCGTGAAATCCCCTGGGAGATGACGCTTTCGGATGTGCAATACCGCCTCGGGGGGGCCCGCCTGTGGTTGGGCGGTCACCCCTATGCGAAAGAACTTGCATCGCTGGGTTTGCCGAAACGCGCGCTGGTGTCCGGCTCTGTGGGCAACGTGCAGATGACTTTCGGCGACGCGACCGTGGTCCGCTCATGACCACCGCCAAGCCGGACGTCGACCTGATCGACGGTGCGTTCTACGCCGGTGATTCACGATCGGTCTACAAGTGGATGCGGGAGCACGAGCCGGTGTTCCGCGACCGCAACGGCCTGGCGGGCGTCGCGTCGTACCAGGCGGTGCTGGACGCCGAGCGGGCCCCCGAGCTGTTCTCCAACGCGGGCGGAATCCGGCCGGATCAAGAAGCGCCGCCGATGATGATCGCGATGGACGACCCCGCACATCTGTTGCGGCGCAAGCTCGTCAACGCGGGCTTCACCCGCAAGCGTGTGAAGGACCGGGAAGCGGCGATCGGTGCGCTGTGCGATTCCCTGATCGACGCGGTGTGTGGGCGCGGCGAGTGCGACTTCGTCTGGGACATCGCCGCGCCGCTGCCGATGGCCGTCATCGGCGACATGCTCGGAGTGCTTCCAACCGAGCGCGAGATGTTCCTCAAGTGGTCCGACGACATGGTGAGCTTCTTGAGCAGCACCACAGAGGAGGACGACTTCCAGGTCTCTATCGACGCGTTCGCCGCCTACACCGAGTACATGATGCGGATGATCGCCGACCGCCACAAGGAGCCGACCGACGACCTGGTGAGTGTGCTGGTGCACGCCGAGGTGGACGGACAGAAGCTGGCCGACCACGAGATCGTCACCGAGGTGCTGCTGCTCTTGATCGGCGGCGACGAGACCACCCGGCACACGTTGTCCGGCGGCACCGCACAGCTGTTGCGACAGCCAGACCAGCACGCGCGTTTGGTCAACGACTTGGCGCTGCTGCCGAATGCGATCGAGGAGATGCTGCGCTGGACGTCGCCGGTGAAGAACATGGCCCGAACCGTGACCTCCGACAAGGAGTTCCACGGCACACAGCTGAGGCAGGGCGAGAAGGTCATCCTGCTGTTCGAGTCGGCGAACTTCGACGAGTCAGTCTTCGGTGATCCGGAGAACTTCCGGATCGACCGCTATCCCAACAATCACATGGCATTTGGCTTCGGCACACACTTCTGCCTGGGCAATCAACTTGCGCGTCTTGAGCTTTCGATGATGCAGGAGCGGCTGTTGAAGCGACTGCCGGACATGCGACTTGCGACCGACGACCCGCTGCCGCTGCGGCCGGCCAACTTCGTCAGTGGGCTGGAGCGGATGCCGGTGCGGTTCACCCCGACCAAGCCGCTTTCCTGACTTCCCTCTCGCCGAGCGTGACG
>JBAPQQ010000071.1:0-2569 GCA_049280695.1 Mycobacterium sp. | reverse complement strand
CGCAGAAGGCTGTGGTGCATCGCGCGCCGGGCAACCGCGCGGCGAACCGGTCCAGTGCGGTCAGCGCTGCGGCCGGGCTGTGATGTTCCAGCAGCAGCGCCCGGCAGGCGCTTCTCAGCTGTCCCATCACCGTTGCGGCGGCCAGGCCATGGCCGACACAGTCGCCGACGATCAAGGCGATGCGGCCGTCGTCCAGGTCGACGACGTCGTACCAGTCGCCGCCGACCTGTAGCGGGCGAGTCGCCGGCTGGTACCGAACGGCGAATCCACCGGACACCGCGGGCCCGAGGATGGCGTTCTGCAGTGCCAGGGCTGTCTCGCGCTGCTGGTCGAGTTGATGTACCCGCTGCAGCCCTTGCCCGAGACGCCCGGCCAGCACCGTCAGCAGGGTGTGGTCCTCGGCAGTCAGCGGCCGCCTCTCCGCCAACTCGATGAACAGAACGAGCACGCCCCGCGGGTGCTGCAGGGCGATCCCGGCCGTTCCGGGTGTGTCGGTGTCGGCGGTGAGAAGGTCGCCGTGACGCAGGTGCGTGATCAACTCGCGCGAGCGTTCCGGGAGATCGGACCACTGCGCGGATTCGCCGGCGCACACCGTGTGCGGCGCGGCAGCGTCAGCGCCGTCGACCGGGAATGTGGCGGCCACAGCGCGACGCGCCCGCCAGAGCCGGAGCAGTTCCACGGCGGCCGCGCGCACGGCGTCGTCGAGGGTATCTGCTTGTGCGAGTTGGGAATTGAGCGATGCCAGCGCGCTTTCGCGCTGCACGGTGTAGCGCTCTGCGGTGACGTCGCGGAATGTGCCGACCGTGACACGTTGGTGGGTGTCGGGATCGTCGACGTGGTTGAACATGATCGTGACCCACAGCCGGTGTCCGTCGCGATGGGTGACGGGAACGGTGTGGACACCGTGCGACTGGCTCACCATCCGGTCCAGCACCTCGCGGACCTGCCGGTGCGCGTCGGGATCTTCGTCGGCAGAGGGCCACCAGGGATGGGGGAATTCGTACGGGAGTCCCTCGGCGCCGTAGCCGAGGATCTCGGTGAACGCGGCGTTGATCTCGACGACGGCGCCCCGCTCGTCGCGGACGAAGAACGCCTCCTGCAGCGACTCGATCAGAGCGGTACGCCAGCGCGCGTGATGGTTGCGAAGCCGCGCGAGTTCGACGTTGGCGCGCACCCGGGCGAGTAGTTCAGCCGCGGCGAAGGGCTTGACAAGATAGTCGTCGGCGCCGGCTTGCAGGCCTTCGATGGAGGCTTCCTGGCCGGCGCGCGCTGACAACAGCAGCACCGGCACGGCGGTCGTCCGCGGATCGGCCCGCAGTGCCGCCACGAGGGCCAACCCGTCGAGGCGGGACATCATCACGTCACTGATCACCAGATCGGGTAGATCAGCGCGGACACTCTCCAGAGCCGCCTGGCCGTCGGTGACGGCGTCGACCCGGTAGCCGGCCCCGCGGAGCAGGCGGGTCAGGTATTCGCGCATGTCGGTGTTGTCGTCGGCGATGAGCAGGCGCGCGGCCTTGGCTGCACCCGAACCTGCGTCCGGGCCGCTGTCTTGGGTGAGTGCCGCGTCGGTGGCCGGTTCGACGTCGTCGGGAAGCCAGCGCAGAGCTTCCTGCACGTACGGAGCAGCAAGCCCCGAGGCTGCTCTGGCGTCTTCGGTCGAGGCAACATGATCGGCCGGCAGGTGCGCGGCGCCGAGTGGCAGCCGGATGGTGAAGGTGGTGCCCGCACCCTCGGCGCTGTCGGCGACGATGCTGCCGCCGTGCAACCCGACCAGCTCCTTCACCAGGGCCAGGCCGATACCGCTGCCTTGGTTGGACCGCGCGCGTGCGGTCTCGATGCGGTGGAACCGTTCGAAGAGGCGGGGCATCTCAGCAGCCGGCACACCGATGCCGGTGTCGGAGACGGTGACGACGGCGTCGGTGCCCTCGCGTGAGGTCGCGATCGCAATGGACCCCTCGAACGTGAACTTCAGCGCATTGGACAGCAGGTTGAGGATCACCTTCTCCCACATGTCGTGGTCGAGGTACACGGGTTCGCCGAGCGGTTCGCAGTCGACCGTGAACACCAACCCCGCCCGTTCGACCGCCGACCGGAACACGCTGGCGAGCTCGACGGTGACGGCTGCCAGGTCGACCGGTTCGTAGCGAGCTTGGGCGCGACCGGCCTCGATTCGGGAGAAATCCAGCAGCGTGTTCACCAGCTTCGTCAGCCGTAAGCCGTTGCGCCAGATGACATCCAGCTCCCGGCGGGTCTGCTCGTCCAGCTCGCTCGCCCGGCTGCGCAGCTCTGCGACCGGATCGACGATCAACGTCAGCGGGGTGCGGAACTCGTGGCTGACGTTGGCGAAGAAGTTGGTCTTGGCCCGGTCCAGGGCGGCGATTTCCGCGGCCCGGGCCAGCTCCTGCTCGTACGCCTGCTGCCGGCCGACGGCCCGGGAGACCTGCGCCGCGACCAGGTCGAGAAAGTTGCGGTATTCCTCCGTGTAGGGAAGCCGGCGGGAGACGCCGAGCACCAGCACCCCGGTCGGCGAGCTGGCCGCGGTGACCGGCAGGACGACCGCCTGCTC
>JBAPQQ010000070.1:0-5439 GCA_049280695.1 Mycobacterium sp. | reverse complement strand
GTCGTGGGGCTCTCGCCGTACACGTCGTAGTGCACCGACACCCCGTCGCGGACCACCGCTCCCGACGCGTCGGGTGGGCGGGCTCGACGCTGCAGGGCCGTCATTGCCCCATCCTGCACCTTCATCGGTATTTCAGGGCCGTACCTCGAAGACGTTGTTGAACGGGGTCTGCGCGGCCAGTCGGAAACGCGTGAATCCGGCCGCTGTCACCACGTCTCGGATCCGGGCCGGGCCGGCCTGCGTGCCGAGTGCGAGGCCCACCGGCTGCGCCAGGGAAGACGGTGTGCACAGCAGCGTGGAGAAGCCGTAGTAGGCGCGACCGATCGGGTTGAAGTTGTCTTGCACCCGGTCACCGGCGGCCGGCTCGACGATCATCCACGTCCCTTCGTCGGCGATCACGTCGCGGACGTGTCGTGCGGCACCGATCGGGTCGCCCATGTCGTGCAGGCAGTCGAACATCGTCACGAGGTCATAGGGCCCCCCGGTGAACGCGTCGGCGGCCGCGGTCTCGAAACTGACCCGGGCCGCCGACCCGGACCGCGCGGCGCGCTCCTGCGCCCTCGCGATTGAGGGCGCGTGCGCGTCGGTGCCACGGAACCGGGAGCGCGGAAATGCCTCTGCCAGAATGATTGTCGACGCTCCGTGACCGCAGCCCACGTCGGCCACGTCGGCGCCCGAGGTGAGCTTGTCGGCGACCTCATCCAGCGCGGGAATCCAGTCCCCGACCAGGTGCGCGGCGTAGGTCGGCCTGAAGAACCGTTCGCAGCCGTCGTGGACGTCGGCATTGTGATCGCCCCAGCCCACGCCGTCGCCGGTACGCGCGGCGTGCATGACATGCGCCGCGTCGCGCACGGTGCCGTGCGCGATCTGGAATAGACCGCCGACGAACGCGGGGTGAGTCTCGTCGGTGAGCGCGACGGCCTGCTCAGCGGGAAGGTGGTAACGCCCAGTCGAAGGGTCGTATGCCACAAACGATCCCGCGGCTTGGGCGTTGCACCACTCCCGGGCGTAATGCTCGGCGGTGCCGGTGCGCTCGGCCAGTTCTGCGGCGGTGCTGGGCCCGTGCTCTGCCAGCGACCGGTAGTAGCCGAGCCGGTCGCCCATCACGACCAGCGCGCAGTTCAGGGCGGCGCCCGTTTCCTCGACTGCCCGAAAGACGAACGCCATCAGCTTGTCAGGATCGACCGCAGGCGCTGCCGGGATGGCGGTGGTCATGGGGGTGCTCCTTTTCTTGGTTGGGATGCAATGACGGGACGGCGTTACGGTGCGGCGGTGCCGCTGTTGGGTCCGCGGCGGGTGGGTGACGTATTCGACGGACCGGGCCCTTGGGGGGCCTGCAGTGCGGGTGGGGCGACGCATCTGTCGCGGTTGTCGTCCCAGTCTCCGTCGGAGATGAGGCAGCAGTAGTACTCGCCGTTGCCGGGCACCGCCATGCACTTGTCGAACATGTCGATGTTCCACTCCCGGTCTTCGGCTCGGGCCGTCGCAGGCGGGCCGACGGCAAGGCCTGCCAACAGGATGATCGCAGCCACGCACTGCCCGGCGCGGGCGATCGTGGTGCAGCTGGTCGCTGTCATCGTTGTCTCCTTGGTGACGTTCAGCTCGGGGGCCTTGTGGGGCCAGTGACTCAACGGTGGCACCGCAGATGCCCCCGCCGAATCAGGTGACCCACCTAGTCCTGACGGCCGTACGATCGGCTGATGCTGGTCGGAAGGGCACCCGAACAGCAACGAATCGCACAGCTGCTGGCTGCAGCCCGGCTGGGGCAGAGCGGCGTCCTGGTGCTTCGCGGGGAGGCCGGGATCGGCAAGACGGCTCTGCTCGACGACGCCGCGGCGGGGGCCGGCGAGATGGCGGTGCTGCGCACCTCGGGCACCGAACACGAGTCGACGCTTGGCTTCGCGGGTTTGCATCAGCTTCTACGGCCGGCGTTGCACCTGATTGACCGCATCCCCGAGCCGCAGTCCGACGCCTTGGCTGTCGCCCTGACGCTCCGTCGCGGTCCCGCCCCGGAGCGGTTCGCCGTTGGCGCTGCCACGGTGAGCCTGCTGAGCCGCTACGCCGAAGAGAGCCCGGTGGTGGTCCTGGTCGACGACGCTCACCTGCTTGATCCGCCGTCGGCCGAGACTCTTCGGTTCGCCGCGCGGCGGATGGTCGCGGACCCGATCGCGATGCTTGTCTGCACGCGACCCGGGCTCGACGACCGGTACGAGGACGCCGGTTTGCCGGTGTTGGACCTGCGCGGATTGGACCTGCAGTCGTCGGCGGCGCTGATCGGCGCGACCAGCCACGGCCCGGCGAGCGCCGAACGGGCGGCCAGGCTGCACCGCGCTACGGCGGGTAATCCCCTTGCGTTGATTGAGCTTTCGCGTGATATCGAACGGGTCGACGCATCACCATCCGACGTGCCGCTGCCGGTGCCACAGACCGTGTCCCGGGCGTTCGGGCGCCAGATCTCGGCGCTCTCAGAGCTCACCCGGTTGGCGTTGTTGGTTGCGGTCATCGCCAACGGCGACCTCACCGTGACGGCGAAGGCTGCGGCGGCGTTGGGCACGGACGTCCACCGAGTCGGCGAGGCGGAAGCAGTCGGCCTGCTTGCGCTCGCCGGCGGACGAGCCGAGTTCCGCCACCCGTTGGTCCGCTCGGCCGTCTACTCCGCGGCCGATCCCAAGGTGCGCCGGGCGGTGCATCGCGAAGTCGCCGCAGCGCTGCCGGCAACAGCCGGCGACCGCCGGGCGTGGCACCTCTACGAGGCAGCCATCGGACCCGACGAGTCAGTGGCAGCCAGTCTCGTCGAGGTCGCCAAGCGAGCGCGGGCGCGTGGTGCCTATAGCGTCGCGGCGATCGCGTTCACCCGCAGCGCCGAGTTGGCCACCGCCGACGCGACACGTGCGGCCCGACTGCTGCGGGCCGGAGAGTCCGCCTGGTTGGCCGGCTACGTGAGCCGCGCCGACGAACTGCTCCGGCAGGCGGCCGCCTTGGCGTCCGATCCGGGCGCGCAGGCCGAGATCGATGCCCTTCGGGGCATCATCTGTCTGCGGTGCGGATCCCTGCGCGACGCGCTCGACCTGCTGACGGCTGCGGCCGCGCGCACGGAGAAGTCCGACGCAGACGCCACAGTGCAGTCGCTGGCCGACGCGGTCACTGCATGGTTCTACATGTGCGACGCCGCAGCGGGATTGGCCGCGGCTGAGGAGATCGAGGTCCTTCTGCGCGGATGTCGCACTGCGTCGGCCCGGGTCAGGGGCCAGATGGCGATCGGGATTGCGCGCGTGCTGGCCGGGGCCGACGGCGTGCACTGGCTTCGGACTGCCGTAGCGGCGCTGAGCGAGCAGCCGTCGATCCTCGACGACCCGCGCCGGCCCGACTGGACGGTCATCGGGACGCTGTTTCTGAGGGAGTCTCGAGTCGGGCGGGACCTGATCGGCCATGTCGTGCGGGAACGACGAGCGCGCGCCGCGTTCGCAACGCTGCCATGCCTGCTCTTCTACACCGCCCGGGACGACGCCACCACCGACCGCTGGGGCTCGGCGTTGGCCGACTACGACGAAAGCATCGCGCTGGCCCGGGAAACCGGACAGTGCACCGACCTTGCGGTGTCATTGGCGGGCCTGGCGTGGCTGCAGGCCCGAATGGGACGGCCAGACGAGTGCCGTGCGAACGCCGCCGAAGCGATCGAACTGGCGCAACGCCATCACGTCATGCTGGCCAGGCTGTGGGCCGAATACGCGCTAGGTGACCTCGCGCTGGGCACCGGCGACACCGTCACCGCCATCGATCACTACGAAGAACTTCAGAAAATGTTGCGCGGCATCGGCTTTCGCGACGTCGACCTCGACCCTGGCCCGGAGCTGACAGAGGCGCAGCTACGTGAAGGACGAGTGCGGGATGCGCAGACCACCGCTCGTGCATACTTGAACGAGGCGGCCGAAAAGGGCCAGCCGTGGGCATTGGCCCGCGCACATCGCGCGATCGGGCTCGCCTCTGCGGATGCGGCCGAACGCGCGACGCACTTGCAAATCGCTCTCGAGCAGCACGATCTGAGCCCCGACCTGTTCGAAATGGCTCGCACGCGGCTGTCGTTCGGCGCGTGCCTGCGACGCGACAAACAGCGAATCGCGGCACGCGCGCATCTTCGCAGCGCGCTAGAGGGATTCGAGCGGTTGGGCGCGCGGTTGTGGGCGGATGCCGCGGCGAATGAACTCGAGGCGACCGGTGAGCGGCCCCGCCGCAGCGCAGACGCCTACAGCGCGGTGCTCACGTCGCAGGAAATTCGGATCGCGCGAATGCTGGGCAAAGGAGCGACGACGAAGCAGGCCGCCGCCGCCTTGTTCTTGAGTCCGAAAACGGTCGAATACCACCTGCGCCACATCTACCAGAAGCTCGGCATCCGATCCCGCACCGAGCTGACCGCGGCGGTTTGCGAGCCGCCGTCTACTTAGGCCGGCCGACCTCGTA
Organism: Mycobacterium sp.; assembly: GCA_049280695.1. Taxonomy (GTDB): domain Bacteria; phylum Actinomycetota; class Actinomycetes; order Mycobacteriales; family Mycobacteriaceae; genus Mycobacterium. The sequence continues at coordinate 981 of JBAPQQ010000070.1, read as the reverse complement.
GGTGCCGTTGTTGTCCTGGAACGTCACCGTCACCTGCTTGTGCGTCCCGTCGACGCTGGCGTCGCAGGTGAACGTGTCGTTCTTCTTGACGGTGGGGTTCTTGCCGCCGTTGCACTTGACGTCGGAGACGTTGTCGATGCCGTAACCGGTGGTCTGGTTCGTCAGGATGTCCTTGACGCCCTGCTGGGCCTTGTTCACGTCCAGCTTCGTGGTGACGAAGAAGCCCGGCTTCCAGAACCCCATGACCAGCACGACGGCGACGATGATCGCCGCGAGCACACCGATGACCGCACCGAGCACCGCCAGCGACGACTTCGACCCCTTCTCGGCAGCGGTGGCGTCACCGTAGGCCGGAGCTTCGCCGTACTGGCCGCCCTGCGGTGGGTACTGCCCCGGCTGCCCGTACTGATCGGCCGTCGGGTACTGCTGGCCGTACTGCGGGGTCTGCGGCGCCTGATAGGGGGGCATCGGCTGGCCGTACTGGGTGGGCTGCGCCGCGGCGGCCTGATCGGCCGCTGAATACGGTGGCTGGCCATACTCCTGGCCCGGCTGCGAATACTGCGGGTACTGCGGTTGGGACTGCGGCGAATACGCGGGCTGCTGCTGTTGCCAGCCGGCCTGCTGTGTCGGCTCCGACGGGCTCGGCTCCTGCCCCGGCTGGCCCGATGCCCATTGCTGGTTGGGGTCGTATCCCTGGGGTCCGCTCATCGTGCTTCCGTTCTCCTAGTCTCCGCAATCGATGCCACCGTAGCGTTCTCCTACCCTACCCGCCATCAACTGCGACGACGCCGCGCCGAATGTCGTCGATTGCGCGTTCCGCGGAGATGCGAAGACCCTTGTCGGCGGCGGCGATGCGGATCTGGTCGAGCAGGTCGAGAACCTGGCGGCACCACCGAACGAAATCACCCGCGGGCAGCGACGTGCCCGTGCTGGCGACGTCGGACGCTTCCAGAGCCGAGGTCAGATCACCGGTGGTGGCCC
>JBAPQQ010000069.1:0-12021 GCA_049280695.1 Mycobacterium sp. | reverse complement strand
AGCAAATTTCCCCTGGCCAATGGTTGGGATATCGGCCGGGACAGGTCGGCGTCGTGTGCGACCGACGACCTGCCGCCGTTCTAGGCCGTCTTGCGATCGTCGCCGTCCCCGTCTGGCGGCGCGTCAGCTACTTCGTAGGGCACATCGGGTTCGAACTCGTCGGGCTCGAGGTGTTCCCCGCTCCTCAAGTGCTCGGGATCGTCGATGATCTCCGGCTGAGCATGAGGGTCTGCCTCCGACTGGGCGTCGCGCCGTCGTTCGGCCAACCAGTCACGTCCCAACAGGATCAGCCCGGCCACAGCCAGCGCAATGGCAGCCAGGGCGAGGATCGTGTTGTCGAGCACCACCGCCGCGGCCAGCAGCGCGATGCCGACAACAGCCACGGCGAGTACGGCGGTCAACATACCCAATGGTTACCCGCGTCGGCCCTGATCGAACGCTGCTTCGGCGAGAAAGTCAGAGGACCGTCACGCTGCTCAGATGAGCCTGGAGTCGTGGCCCTGCCAGTAGCGGTCGCGTAACAGCCGTTTGTACAGCTTGCCGCTCGGATCGCGGGGCAGTTGGTCGACGAAGTCGACGGTGCGGGGGCACTTGTACGTCGCCAACTCCGAGCAGCAGTACGCGATCAGCTCCTCTTCGAGGTCCAGGCCGGCGGTGGCCGATTCAGCCGGCTGCACCACGGCCTTCACCGCTTCGCCCATCTCCTCGTCCGGCACGCCGAACACGGCCACGTCGGCCACCGCGGGATGACCGGCGAGGACGTTCTCAGCCTCCTGTGGATAGATGTTCACGCCGCCAGAGATGATCATGTGGGCCAGCCGGTCGGTGAGGTACAGGTAGCCGTCTTCGTCGAGATAGCCCATGTCGCCGAGCGTTCGCCACCCGTCGGCGTTGGCAACCGACGCCGTCTTGTCGGGATCGTTGTGGTACTCGAATGCGCGGCCGCCCCCGAAGTACACCACTCCGACGTGGCCGGTTGGCAATTCCTCGCCGTCCTCGCCGACGATGTGGCACTCCTCCACGGGGCGTCCTACCGAGCCGGGGTGAGCCAGCCACTCCTGCGCGGAGATGAACGTGGAGCCGATATCCTCTGTGCCCGAGTAATACTCGTCGATGATCGGCCCCCACCATTCGAGCATCTGCCGCTTGATTGCAACAGGACAGGGCGCGGCCGAGTGCATGACGCTGCGCAGACTGGAGACGTCGTAGCGCATCCGCTCGGCTTCCGGAAGCCGCAGCATGCGGACGAACATCGTGGGGACGAACTGCGCATGCGTGACGCGGTATCGTTCGATCAACTCAAGACACTGGCGGGGATCGAACCGTTCCATCACCATCACGGTGCCGCCCAGTCGCTGCCACGACATCGAAAAGACAAGCGGCGCTGAGTGATACAGCGGTGCCGGACAGAGGTACACGACGTCGGATCCGGGGTTGGCGCCGAAGAGCCCGCGCGCGATCTGCACCGGCGCAGACGCGGGATCACCCAACGGCGTACATTGCAGCGGTTTGCGAACGCCCTTAGGGCGGCCCGTGGTTCCCGACGAATACAGCATCTCGCGGCCTTCGCACTCGTCGTCCAGCGGCTCGGCGGACTCCCCGGCCAGCACATCGTCGTAGCGTTCGAACCCCGCCGAACCAGCGCCCACCGACACACGCACCGGTACCCGTGACATGTCCAGGCTCGCAACGACATCCGCTATCGCGTCACTGGTGACGAGGGCCTTAGCCCCGCAGTCGTCGAGCACGTACTGCACCTCGCCTGGGCGAAGGTGACGGTTGATCGCGGTGTAGTACAAGCCGGAACGCTGTGCCGCCCAACTGACTTCGAGGAAGGCTGGGCTGTTGTCCATCAGGATCGCGATGTGATCGCCCACACTCAGCCCGCGCGACCGCAGCGCCCTCGCGAACCGTGTCGAGCGCTCTTCGAGCTCACGGTAGGTCACGACCTCAGCGCTCGAGCCCATCACGATTGCCGGCTTGTCGGGCGTGCGCGCCGCATGCCAGCCCGGCGTCATCTCGGCGGGTTCGGGCGTCTTGGCGCCCAGCAGCAGGTCGGCGGCGGTGTATGGATCGCGGCTGCCATCCGCAACCGCGGCGGCGAGGCGGTCGAGGTCGGGGTGGGTGCGCAGCTTCGTCTGCGCCAGAGACAGGATCTGTGCGCGGGCGCGGGCGGACCGGCGCACGGGGGTGTCGTTGCGGTAGTGGGCGTCGATGGTCTCGACCAGCTGCGGCAACCCCTCTCCCTGCGCGGCGATCAGCGGCAGGATGGGCGCGTGGGTCTCGGCCCGCAGATCCCGGATCGTCTGGTCGGCCCCTTCGCGGTCCGCCTTGTTGACGACGACGATGTCGGCGACTTCGAGCAGACCGGCTTTCGCCGCCTGGACCGCGTCGCCGGCGCCGGGATTCAGAATCACCACGGTCGGATCGGCCACCGCGGCGATCTCGATCTCGGACTGCCCGACCCCTACCGTCTCCAACAGCACCACGTCGTAGCCGAGTTCGGCAAGGAGCCGGATCGCGGCGGGCACCGCGGCGGCCAGCCCGCCCAGATGCCCGCGGGTGGCGACCGAGCGGATGAGCACATCCGGGTCGTTGATGTGCGCGGCCATCCGGATGCGGTCGCCGAGGAGTGCGCCCCCGCTGTACGGCGAGGACGGGTCGACCGCGAGTACCGCGACGCGCAGGCCCTGTTCGCGGTACGCGCCGACGAGTGCCGCGATCGTCGTCGACTTGCCCGCACCGGGCGGTCCGGTGATCCCGACGACACGAGCCGTGGACCGACCCAGCGCCGACAGCACCTCGTCGCGACGTGCGCTCTCGACGAGGCTGAGCAACCGGCCGGCCGCCCGGGTGGAACCGCCTCGCGCCGCTGCGATGAGCTCCTGAATATCCCGCATCAGGACGAGCATATGGCGCTTATGGCGCGGGGACCTCGATGACGGTCGCCGAACCCATTCCGCCGCCTGCGCACATCGCCGCGACGCCGATCCCACCGCCTCGCCGGCGCAGTTCGTGCACCAGCGTGACGAGCATCCGCGCGCCCGTCGCGGCGACCGGATGACCGAGCGAGCAACCGCTTCCGTTCGGGTTCACCCGGTCGGGGTCGATGTTGAGCAGCTTCGTGGTGGCCACACACATCGACGCGAATGCCTCGTTGATCTCGAAGAGATCGATGTCGCCGATCGAAAGCCCTGCTCGCCCAAGTGCTTTCGGGATCGCATCGACGGGCGCCAGCCCGGTGATGGCGGGATCGACGCCGACCGACGCCCACGCTCGCACGGTGGCCAGCGCGGGCAGCCCGAGGCGGTCGCTGGCCACGGCAAGCACCGCTGCGCCGTCGTTGGCACCGCACGCGTTGCCGGCGGTGATCGAGAACCCCTCGATCTCGGGATGCAGCGGCTTGAGCGCGGCCAGCTTCTCCATCGTGGTTTCGCGCCGCGGGTGCTCGTCGACTTCGAAGAGGCCGTGCGGAGTCTCGATCGGGACGACCTCGTTCTTGAACCGGCCCTCGTCGATGGCCTGCACGGCCTTGCGGTGCGAGCCCAGCGCCCAGGCGTCCATCTGCTCGCGGCTGACACCCGCCTTCACCGCCGCGTTCCAGCCGACCGTGATCGACATGTCCATATTGGGGGCGTCGGGCCGGTCGGGATGGGTGGGCGGAAACCAGGGGACGGGCTCGCCGTCGACGATCTTACTGAACCGGGGCGACGTCGACGCCGAGTTCACACCGCCGGCGATGACGAGCTCGTCCATCCCGGCCTTGATGCTGGCGGCGGCGCCTTGCACGGCGGCCTGGCCCGCGGCGCAGTGCCGGTTCAGCGCAAGCCCGGGCACATTCGTCAACCCGGCCGTCAGCGCGGCGTAACGAGCGACGACTCCGCCGCCGTAGAGCCCCTCACCGAGGATGACGTCGTCGACCGGATTTCCGTCGAGATCGGCGGCGATGGCGCTGACCACGTGATTCGCCAGCTGATATGCGTCCGTGTCGCGCAGCGTTCCCTTCATCGCGGTCCCGATGGGCGTGCGCAGTGCGGACACGATGACGGCTTCAGGCATGACAGGTCTCCAAGATTCGTCGCATTGTGAGAATGCTATTCTCTCAGTTTGAGAGTGCCAGTTGCAAGAAGGGGAATCACATGCAGATCAGCGGTAGCTCCGCGATCGTCGTCGGAGGCACCGGAGGGTTCGGCGAGGCCACCGTCCGCCGGTTGCACGGCGCGGGCGCGAAGGTGGTCATCGCCGACGTCGCCGACGACAAGGGCAAGGCGCTGGAGAGCGAGCTCGGCATCCGGTATGTGCACGCCGACGCCACCAGCACCGACGACCTCAACGCCGCGATCGCCGAAGCGGAATCGCTGGGTCCCCTGCGGATTTCAGTCGACTGCCATGGCGGCCCCGCCAGCGGCGGCCGGCTGGTGGGCCGAGACGGCTCCCCACTCGACCTCGACGGCTTCAAGACGACCATCGAGTTCTACCTGACCGCGGTGTTCAACGTGATGCGGCTGTCCGCGGCGGCGATCGCCCGTCAGGAACCGCTGGACACCGGCGCCCGCGGGGTGATCGTCAACACCGCGTCGATCGCCGGCTATGAGGGGCAGATCGGGCAGCTCCCCTACTCCGCGGCCAAGGGCGGCGTCATCGGCATGACTCTCGTCGCGGCCCGCGACCTGTCCCCTCTGGGCATCCGCGTGGTGACGATCGCGCCCGGGATGTTCCTGACACCCGCCTACCCGATGCCGGCAGAGCAGCTTGAGGCGCACTGGGGACCGCAGATCCCGTTCCCCAAGCGGATGGGCCAGCCGTCCGAGTACGCGGCCATGGTGGCGAGCATCGTCGACAACGACTACCTCAACGGCGAAGTCATCCGCCTCGACGGGGCGCTGCGGTTCGCGCCGAAGTAGATGGGTTCCCTCGCGGGGAAGGTCGCGTTCGTCGCGGGCGCGAGCCGCGGCATCGGCGCGACGATCGCTTGCGCTCTCGCGCGTGAGGGTGCGGCCGTGGCGGTGGCCGCGCGGTCCGAGTCAGAGGGCCGGGTGCCGGGAACCATCCATGCGGTGGCCGAGCGGATCGTCGGTTCGGGCGGTCAGGCCCGCGCCGTGCGTTGTGACGTCACCGACGAGGGGTCCGTCGATGCGGCGGTGGCCGAGACGGTCGCGGAGTTCGGCGGCATCGACATCTTGATTGCCAACGCGGGTGTGCTGTGGCTGGGCCCGATCGAGTCGACGCCGCTGAAGCGATGGCAGCTCTGCCTGAACGTGAATCTGACCGGAACGTTCTTGGTGACGCGCGCGGTCATCCCGCATGTTCGGGCGCGCGGCGGCGGCTCGCTGATTGCGATCACCACGACGGGCGTGACGATGGAGGGCGCCAATGCGTACTGGGTGTCGAAAGCCGGTGTCGAGCGGCTCTACCTCGGGCTGGCCGCCGACCTCAAGCCCGACAACATCGCGGTGAACTGCCTCAGTCCGTCACGGGTGGTGCTCACCGAGGGCTGGCTCGCCGGCGGTGGCGGACAACAGATTCCGCCGGAGATGGTCGAGCCGCCGCAGGCAATGGCCGACGCTGCGGTGCTGCTGGCACGCCAGGACGCATCCGGCATCACCGGGACCATCCAGCGGTCGGAAGAGCTTGTCCCGCCGCGAGCGTGAACACAACCTGACATCACGACCGCGACCTCTTCGACGTACATCCCCACAGGCAGTACCCGCACATGATGCGTTAGGAACTCGCGGTGCGACGAGCACCGCCGAGCCTGCGTTGTTGCACACCGCACCGCACCGCCCGTCGTGGACGCCATTCGCAGAATCCAGGGACCAATCGCGTCCAACAGAAGTACAAATAAGGTGTGCCGTATTAGAAACGGAAGGCCGACATGGAGCAACTGAGTGGCCTCGATGCCGCATTCGTCTACGCGGAAGCTGCAGGCGCGGCACACGTGACCTTTTTCGCGATCTACGATCCGTCGACCGCGCCCGGGGGCGCCCCTACTTTCGATGACGTCGTCACGCACATCGGCGCGCGGCTCGGCTCAGATCCCATTTTCCGCTCGGCGCTAGCACGCGTCCCCTTCGACCTAGACCACCCGTACTGGGTGCGAGACGCGCATTTCAAGTTGAGCCAGCACCTGCACCATGTGACATTGCCGAGTCCCGGTGGGTGGCGGCAGCTGTACGAGCAGGTCTCGCACCTGCACGAACAGCAGATGGATCTGCGCCGGCCGCCCTGGGAGGGCTACTTCATCGACGGCCTCGGCGGCATCGAGGGGGTGCCGCAAGACGCGTTCGTCCTGTGCTTCAAAATGCATCATTCGGCGGTCGACGGGGTGACGGGTTTGAGCATCGTCAACGCGGTCCACACCCCGACCCGCGAGACTGCGCCCGCGCCCGTGGACGATTGGACCCCAGAACCACATCCCTCATCGCTCAACCTGCTCGTCCGCACCGCGGGCACATACGCGCGACGGCCGGCGCAACTCGTCTCGGCCGCACGGCACAACATCCCGTTGCTGACCCGGCTTCCCGGGGCGCTGACTCGGCTGATGCCGATCGGCCGCGGGCGCGAGCGCGGACCTGCCGGCGACGTGCCGCACACCCCCTTCAACCAACCCACGGACGGGCGCCGCAACTTCGAAGCACGCGCCTATGATCTCGCGGCGGTCCTCGCAGCCCGCACGCTCGTACCGAACGCCACGGTCAACGACGTCGTTCTCACCGGCATCGGCGGCGCTCTGCGCAACTATCTCCTAGAGAAGGGCGAGCTGCCCGAATCCTCGCTCGTAACCATGATCGCGCTCGCGGAGCACGTCGAAGGTCAGCGAGGAGCGAATCAGCTTGCGGTGACCAGGGTGACGCTCGGAACGAACATCGCCGACCCGGCGGACCGCTTGCGGGCTGTACACGAGTCGACCGCCCAGTCGAAGGCCTCCGTCGAGGCGGTGGGACCAAAGACGCTCGTCGAGGATGCCGAGTTTCTGCCGGGCGCAGTCCTCGTCCCGGCGATCCGTCTTGCGAGGGCGGCACACCTCGGCAAGTACTGGCCCTCCGGGTGGATTGCGAACACCTACGTGACCACCATGCGCGGCCCTCAGGAGCCGATCTACCTCCTCGGCGCTCGGATGATCGCGGGCTATGCATTGTCGCCATTCACACAAGGCGGCGGGCTGATGCACAACGTGTTCACGTATTGCGGGCGGGTGCTCGTCAGCATCAACGGTTGTCCGTCGACACTGCCGGACATCGAGCGCTACGGCGATTGCATGGACGCTGCGTTCGCGGACCTGCTGTCGCGCTAAGAGGGCTTCGGCGCGTTGAGCTTGGTGACGATCTGCTGGAAGTCCTCGGTTTGGAATGACTGCTCCTCGGCGGCATTGGCGTAGTCGAGAGTGTTCAGCACGGCCCGCTCGATGTGCATGTTGAGCATCCGCTTGGTGCTCTCGACAGCTTGGCGCGGCAGTTCCATGATCTTCTTCGCGCAGGCGATCGCCTCCGAAAGCGGATCAGCGACAACGTGATTAGCAAGACCGATCTCGACAGCGCGCTGCGCCGAGATTCGCGTGCCGGTCAGCGCGTACTCCTTGGCCTGCAGCACGCTGATCTGCAGCGGCCAGGTCAGCGGGCCGCCGTCTGCGGCGACCAGGCCCACCTGCACATGCGGGTCAGCCAGGTACGCGCTCTCGCCCATGTAGACGATGTCCGACAGCGCGACCAGGCTGCAGCCCAGCCCCACCGCCGGACCATTGACGGCCGCGATCACCGGAATCCGCATGCGCACCATACCCAGTACGATCTCGCGACCGTGCAGGATGGTCTTGGCCCGCAGGTCGGGATCCTGCCTCAGCTCGTCCAGGTACGCGAAGTCACCGCCGGCCGAGAACGCCCGGCCGTTGCCGGTGATGACGGCAGCGCGCGCCGAGCGGTCTTCGTTCAGCCGCGGCCACAGCCACGCCAGGCCACAGTGCAAATCGTCGTTGACGGCGTTCAGTGCGTCGGGCCGGTTGAGCCTGATGATGCGAAGCGCGCCGTCGGCCTCGACGTCGATTTCTGGTGGCAGGTCGTACATGTCAGACTCCTAATCCGAGGATGCGCGAGGCGATGATGTTCTTCTGGATCTGCGAGGTGCCGCCCATGACGCTCTGAGCCCGACTGTAAAGATAGGCAGAGAGCAATTCCGGGTCCCGCGTGCCGCCGACGGCCAGCGCGGCATGACCGACCGACTGCTCCGTCCAAGTCATCAGCAGCTTGTCCAGCGAGCCGTCCGGTCCATGCGACAAGCCGTCAAGCTGCTCCGAGAGCCTGCGACGCACGTGCAGCCGCAGCATCTCGGATTCGACTGCCGCCCAAACCAATTCGTCAGGCATATCACCGTCCACGCGTTGTGCCATCTGACGAACCAGCTTTCCGTACCGCGCCGAGTAGCCGAGCGTCGACGGCTCACGCTCGTGGCTGACCACCGTCATCGCCAGCCGCCAGCCCTCCCCTGGCGCCCCGACCATCTGGTCGGCCGGAACGATCGCGCCATCGAACTCCACTTGACCGAACTCGGTCGTGACACCGTTGATCATCTGCAGCGGCCGTTGTGTGATGCCGGGCTGGTGCATCGAGACGATGAATGCCGAGATCCCCTTGTGCCGTGGCGCTTCCGGATCGGTGCGCGCCAACAGAAGGCACCAGTCGGCAACGTCCGAATAGCTCGTCCAGATCTTGTGACCGTCGATCGCGTAGTTGTCCCCGTCACGAGTCGCCTTGGTGCGCAACGACGCCAGGTCCGAGCCGGCACCGGGTTCGGAGAACCCCTGGCACCAGCGCTCGGTGCCGTTGATCATGCCGGGCAGGAAGCGCTGCTGGAGTTCCTCGCCGCCATGTTCCCCGAGACCGACGACCAGATACCCCAGGCTGGGCCGGGGCGATGCCCCCGCAAGGGCCAACTCTTCGTCGACGATCACGTCGTAGACCGGTGGCAGTTCCTGTCCGCCAAACTTTTTCGGCCACGACAGCCCGAAGAACCCGGCCGAGTAGAGCGCCTGGTGCCATTCGCCTTGCCGCGCCCAGTAATCGTCGCCCGACGTGGCGAATGCTCCGGCCTGCCCGCTCAACCATGCACGGAGGCGTTCGCGGAACGCCCCCTCCTCGGGCGAATCACGAAAGTCCAAGATCGATCTCCTTCAGGCTCACCGGGAACTGCTCGGTCGACGTCAGTGCACGCCGCAGATACACGTGCGCCAGGCATTCCCAGGTGTTCCCGATACCCCCGTGCACCTGGATGGCGGTCTCGCACACCGTCCGCGCGGCTCGCGCGCAGTACACCTTCGCGATCTTCGCGGCCCGCACCGCCTCGGCCGGCTCGAGCTCGTCGACCGCCCAGGCCGCATGCCGCAGCACACTGATCGACCCCTCGATCAACGCCAGGCCCTCGGCCAGCATGTGCGCCACCGCTTGATACGAGCCGATCGGCTTGCCGTACTGCTCCCGAATCTTCGCGTACTCGCAGGCCAGCGCGTGAGCGCCTCGCGCGGTCCCGAGGATGTCGGCGGCCGTCGTCGTCACCGCCAGTGCTTGAAAGCGATCACGATCCACCCCGGCCAGTTTCTGGATCGCTTGCACTCCGGGCATGCCCGTCATCGCCCTCGTCAGATCCGCTGTGGGGATTGCCTGTTCGACGTCGGTGGCGGTTCCCAGTCGTCCCAGCTCGTCAGCCAAGACCGGCCCGGCGAACGGGACGTCGACGAGGCCGCGGCCGAACTCCTCGGCGACGAGCGCGACCTCCACCCCCGACGCACCGTCCGAGCGCAGCGACCGCCAGCCCGTCGCGTCGACGGCCTTCTCCAGCCGGGCGACCCGGCTCTCGTCGGACAGCTCCTGTACCGAGCCGGGTCCGAGGTCGTCGGCGAGTTTCGCTGCGGCATCGCGTAGCTGGCGCTGCTCAGGTGTCAGCCGGACGTCCATAACTCTCCTTCAGAACTCGGCGCAGCACCTTCCCGGAGGGCAGGCGGGGGATTTCGGTGACGAACACGACGTCGCTCGGGCGCTTGTACGACGCCAACCGCTCACCGACCGCCGCGGTGAGCTCCTCGGCCCGAACCGGCGTCCGGGTGGCCACGGCCGCCACGATCGACTCGCCGTTGACGGCGTCGGGAATCCCGAACACCGCACAGTCGGCGACCGCGGGATGGGTGTGCAGCACTGCCTCGATCTCGACCGGTGCCACCTGGAAACCGCGGACCTTGATCATCTCCTTGCAGCGGTCGGTGATCCGCAGGTAGCCGTCGTCGTCGAGCCAGCCGACATCTCCGGTGCGGTACCAGCCGTCAGTGAACGCGTCCGCGGTGGCTTCGTCGGGCAGGTACCCGGCCATCAGCGACTCCGATTGCGCCATGATCTCACCGTCCTCGCCCACCCGCACGCTGACTCCGGGCACCGGCCGGCCGACGGTGTCGAGCCGCACGTCGTCGAGCGGATTGCACGCGATCACCGGCAATTCGCTTGTGCCATAGGCGGTCAGCCATCCCACAGCGGTCCGGCGCGTCACCTCTTCGGCGACACCCGGCGTCACCGGCGTGGCGCACCACATGATGTAGCGCAGCGACGACACGTCGAAGCTCTCCAAACGAGGATGGGCTGCCAATGCCAATGCGATTGGTGCGACGGCCATTTCGATGGTGATGCGGTCAGCCGCGATGTGCCCCAGCATGAGGTCGATGTCGAAGCGGGGATGTAGCCGAAGCCAGGCGCCGGTGTCCAACGCCGTCATGATGTTCAGCAGGCCGAGGATGTGCGAGGCCGGCGTGACGATCTGGATCCGGTCCGACGACGTCATCTGCAGCCCGCCGCGCCAGTGCCGGATCGCGACGCCGAACGAGCGATGGGTGTGCCGGACGGCTTTGGGCATGCCGGTGGTCCCGGAGCTGAACACCAACAACGCGTCGGCATCCGGGTGCGGCTCTGTGAAGGAGCCGGTCGTAGGCGCGACGGGCTCGTCCAGATGCAGCATCGGCATCAGTTCGGCCAGCACCGGATGGTCGCCGAGCGCATGGCTCGGCTTGGTGAGCGCGAGCGCATGCCGGACCTCGGCGCGCTTCCAGGAAGGGCTCAACAGCACCACCGCGGCACCCAGCCGCCAGATCGCCCGCACCGCCGCCACGAACTCCGGCCGATTCGACGACATCAGCGCGACACGGTGGCCGCTTTGCACCCCGCGCTGGCGCAGGGTGCCGCCAAGCCCGTCGGCCAGCGACTCGAGTTCGCCGAGGCTGTAGCTCCGCTCGCCGAACGCAAGCGCGGCGGTGCGAGTCAACATCGAGAGGATCCTACCGTGATTGAGAACCTGATTCTCTTATTGATAGAATCTTAATACCAGAGGGAGGCGGCGTGGCGATCACCCATGTGTTCCACCGGGCCACAGTGGCCCGGATCATCAAGGAAACGCCTGACGCGAGCACCTTCGTGCTCACCCCGGACGAGCCGTTTCACTATCGCGCCGGCCAGTACTGCACCTTCCGGGTGCCCGTCGACGGCGAGGATTTGTACCGCTCCTACTCGATGTCGAGCGCCCCCGAGACCGACGCCGAACTGGCGACCACCGTCAAGCGTGTGCCCACCGGAAGGGTGTCCAACTGGATGCTCGACAATCTGGTCGAGGGTGACGAGGTGGTCCTGACCAGACCCGCCGGAACGTTCTGCCTGGACACCAGTTCTGCGCCATTGCTGGGCTTCGCCGGAGGCAGCGGTGTCACTCCGATCTTGTCGCTGACCAAGAGCGCGCTGGCGACCACCAAACGAAGAGTGCGGCTGCTGTGCGCCGACCGCGACCGGCAGTCGGTAATCTTCGACGCCGCGATGGCCGAACTCGTCGAACGCTATCCGGACCGGCTCGAGGTGGTGCGGCACGTCGACGCCGAACGCGGGTTGCTCGACGCGGCCACGGTGCGGATGTTCGTCGGCCTCGATGTCGACGCCGACTGCTACGTATGCGGGCCGGAAGGCTTCATGACGGTCGTGAAGTCCGCGCTGTCCGGCCCGGGCC